>JAEULX010000208.1 GCA_016793685.1 Bradyrhizobiaceae bacterium | reverse complement strand
TGATCCACCATTCGCTTGGTGGCGTCCGCCACCTGATCTGGGACACCGGGCGTGGCTTCGCGCCGCATGAGCGCGAGTGGCTCGCGCGCGCCACCTTGATCGGGTCGATTTCGCTCACCTTGCTCGCCTGGATCATCGGCGGCTTCTTGATGGGAGGCCTGCGATGAAGGGCGAAAGCATCCGCACCCCCCTCGCCAAGGCGCGGGGATTGGGCGCTGCAAAGTCCGGCACCGACCATTGGTGGGAGCAGCGGCTGACGTCGATCGCGCTCGTGCCGCTCACCTTTGCGGCGGTCGTGATCGTGATCGCCGTGGTCGGACGCAATCACGCGGCGGTGGCGCAGATTCTCGGCTCGCCGCTCGTCGCGATCATCATGCTCCTGTTCATTTTTTCGACGACGTTCCACATGAAGCTCGGGGCGCAGTCGGTGATCGAGGATTACATCCACAGCAAGCCGCTCAAGACGGCGATGCTCATCGGGAATTCGTTCCTCTGCATCGTCCTGTGGCTCGCCTGCACCTTCGCGATTCTCAAGCTTTCGTTCGGAGTCTGATCTGATGCCCACCAATGGTTCCGGAAACGGCGGGGCGCCAGCGATCAATGGCCGTGCTTACCCGATTGAAGACCACGCGTTCGACGTCGTGGTCGTCGGCGCCGGCGGGGCCGGCCTGCGCGCGGTGGTCGGCTGCAGCCAGGCGGGTCTGCGCACTGCCTGCCTGACCAAGGTTTTCCCCACCCGTTCCCACACGGTTGCGGCGCAGGGCGGCATTTCCGCCTCCCTCGGCAATATGGGGCCGGATGACTGGCGCTGGCACATGTACGACACCGTCAAGGGCGCCGACTGGCTCGGCGACCAGGACGCGATCGAATATCTCTGCCGCAATGCGCCGGCCGCGGTGTACGAACTCGAGCACTGGGGCGTGCCGTTCTCGCGCACCGAGGAAGGCAAGATTTATCAGCGTCCGTTCGGCGGCATGACCACCGATTACGGCAAGGGCATCGCCCAGCGCACCTGCGCTGCGGCCGACCGCACCGGCCACGCGATGCTGCACACGCTGTACGGCGCGTCGCTGAAGCATTCGGCGGAATTCTACGTCGAGTATTTCGTGATCGACCTTCTCATGGACGAGGAGGGCCGCTGCCGCGGCGTGGTCGCGATCAATCTCGACAACGGCACGATCCATCAGTTCCGCGCGCAGATGACCATTCTCGCCACCGGCGGCTATGGCCGCGCCTATTATTCCTGCACGGGCGCGCATACCCAGACCGGCGACGGCAACGGCATGGTGCTGCGGGCCGGGCTTCCGCTCCAGGACATGGAGTTCGTGCAGTTCCACCCCACCGGAATTTACGGGGCCGGCTGTCTCATCACCGAGGGTTCGCGCGGCGAGGGCGGCTATCTCGTCAACGGCGAAGGCGAGCGCTTCATGGAGCGCTATGCGCCGTCGGCCAAGGATCTCGCGTCGCGCGACGTCGTCTCGCGCGCGATGACCATCGAGATTCGCGAGGGCCGTGGCGTCGGCAAGAACAAGGACCACATCTACCTGCACCTCGACCACCTCGATCCCAAGGTGCTGGCCGAGCGCCTGCCGGGCATCTCCGAGAGCGCGAAGATTTTCGCCGGCGTCGACGTCACCAAGGAGCCGATCCCGGTGCTGCCGACGGTCCACTACAACATGGGCGGGATCCCGACCAATTATCGCGGCGAGGCGCTGACCAAGAAGGAAGGCGACCCCGATCGCATCGTTCCCGGCCTGATGGCGGTCGGCGAAGCGGCCTGCGTCTCGGTTCACGGCGCCAATCGGCTCGGCTCCAATTCGCTGATCGATCTCGTCGTGTTCGGACGCGCTGCGGCCGATCGTTGCGCCGAGATTCTCGAACCCAACGCGACACAGCCGACCTTGTCGGCAAGCGCCGCGGACCTCGCGCTGAGCCGGCTCGACAAATTCCGCTACGCCAATGGCGGCACGTCGACGGCGCAACTGCGGCTGCGCATGCAGCAGGTGATGCAGAACAACTGCGCCGTGTTCCGCACCGGCGAGATTCTCTCCGAAGGCGTGCGGCTGATCGACGAGGTGATGGCGAGCGCCGCCGACGTGAAGGTGACCGACCGCTCGCTGGTCTGGAACACCGATCTCATCGAGACGCTCGAGTTCGACAATCTCATCGCGCAGGCGGTGGTGACGATGAACTCGGCCAGCAATCGCACCGAGAGCCGCGGCGCCCATGCGCGCGAGGACTACTCCGAGCGCGACGACAAGAACTGGATGAAGCATACGTTGTCATGGCTCGACGAAGGCACCCGCAAGGTGACCATCGATTACCGGCCGGTGCACGCTTACACGCTCACCAACGAAGTGCCCTATATCGAACCGAAGGCGCGCGTTTACTGAGGAGACCGCCTCAGGAACAAACGGCTTTCCGCATAGGACGCCAACTCGACTTAAGCCTTTGGGAAACTGATCATGGTCGAATTCACCCTGCCAAAGAACTCGCGCGTCACGGAAGGCAAGGTATGGCCGTCGCCGCAGGGCGTTAACAATCTGCGCGAATTCAAGATCTATCGGTGGAACCCGGACGACGGAAAAAATCCGCAGGTCGATACATACTCGGTCAATCTCGACGATTACGGGCCGATGGTGCTGGACGGCCTCATCTGGATCAAGAACAATATCGACCCGACAATGACCTTCCGCCGCTCCTGCCGCGAGGGCATCTGCGGCTCCTGTGCGATGAACATCGACGGGCAGAATACGCTCGCCTGCACCAAGGACATGGCCGAGGTGAAAGGCGCGATCCGGGTTTATCCGCTGCCGCATCAGCCGGTGGCCAAGGACCTCGTGCCCGACCTCACCAATTTCTTCGCCCAGCATGCGCTGATCCAGCCGTGGCTGCAGACCGAAACGCCGCCGCCGGAGAAGGAATGGAAGCAGAGCCGCGAGGACCGCGAGAAGCTCGACGGCCTCTACGAGTGCATTCTGTGCGCCTGCTGCTCCACCTCCTGTCCGGAATACTGGTGGAACCCGGACCGCTATCTCGGCCCGGCCGCCCTGCTGCACGCCTACCGCTGGGTGATCGATTCGCGCGACGAAGCGACCGGCGAACGGCTCGACCAGCTCGAAGACCCGTTCCGCCTGTTCCGCTGCGTGACCATTCTCAACTGCTCGAAGGCCTGCCCCAAGAGCCTCAATCCGGCGAAGGCGATCGCCGAATTGAAGAAGCTGATGGTCGAGCGGCAGAAGATCTGAGCCTCTTCGCTACGGCCGCGGTTGCGGCAATCCGATTTCGCTTCGATGGCCGGGCTTGCCCCGGCCATCGGCGTTTTAGGGATCCCGAAACGGATCAAGCGCGTTCGGCGCGCCAGCCGCGCCGGAAGCCAATATGCAACGGCGCATCTGACGGGGGCGCTACGCCCCCAGCTTCCGCTTCCGCTGACCGAGCGTGCGCAGGCGCAGCGCGTTGAGCTTGATGAAGCCCTCGGCGTCGTGCTGGTCGTAGGCGGCGGCGCCTTCCTCGAAGGTGACGAGGTCCTGGTCGTAGAGCGAGTAGGGGCTTTCGCGCCCGACCACGCCGACATTGCCCTTGTAGAGCTTGAGCCGCACGCGGCCGGTGACGAATTCCTGGCTCTTGTCGATCGCCGCCTGCAGCATCTCGCGCTCGGGCGCGAACCAGAAGCCGTAATAGACGAGCTCGGCATAGCGCGGCATCAGCTCGTCCTTGAGATGGCCGGCGCCGCGGTCGAGCGTGATCTGTTCGATGCCGCGATGCGCCGCGAGCAGGATGGTGCCGCCCGGGGTCTCGTACATGCCGCGCGACTTCATGCCGACGAAGCGGTTCTCGACCAGATCGACACGGCCGATGCCGTTGGCGCGGCCGAGTTCGTTGAGCCGGGTCAGGAGCGTCGCCGGCGACAGCGCCTCGCCGTCCAGGGCGACGGCGTCGCCGCGCTCGAAATCGACCGTGATGAAGGTCGGCCGGTCCGGCGCATCCTCCGGGTTGACCGTGCGGCTGTACACATAGTCGGGGACGTCCTGCGCCGGGTCTTCCAGCACCTTGCCCTCGGACGAGGTGTGCAGAAGGTTGGCGTCGGTCGAGAACGGGGCTTCGCCGCGCTTGTCCTTGGCGATCGGGATCTGGTGCGCCTCGGCGAATGCGATCAGCGCTTCCCGCGAACGCATTTCCCACTCGCGCCAGGGCGCGATCACTTTCACGTCAGGCTTGAGCGCGTAGTAGGCGAGTTCGAAGCGCACCTGGTCGTTGCCCTTGCCGGTCGCGCCGTGGCAGACCGCGTCGGCGCCGACCATCTCCGCAATTTCGATCTGCCGCTTGCCGATCAAAGGCCGGGCGATGGAGGTGCCGAGCAGGTACTGCCCCTCGTACAGCGCGTTGGCGCGGAACATCGGGAATACGTAGTCGCGGACGAATTCCTCGCGCAAATCCTCGATGAAGATGTTTTCGGGCTTGATCCCCAGCAGCAGCGCCTTGTCGCGGGCGGGGGCGAGTTCTTCGCCCTGGCCGAGATCGGCGGTGAAGGTGACGACTTCGCACCCATAGGTGGTCTGCAGCCATTTCAGGATGATGGAGGTATCGAGCCCGCCCGAATAGGCGAGGACCACCTTTTTGACGTCGCTTTTTCGCATGCACTCCCTACAGCCCGAGCGGCTGCCCTCGATCAAAAATACCAAGCCTCAAGCGCCGTGCTTAACACAGCCAGCCGCCGCGCTGTGGAGCCTCGACCCTTGTAAAGCATTTTATCGGGGAAAGGCGAACCGGGCCGCCCGCGGGCCTTTTGCAGCGGACAAGCCGCCGCTTGCCGGAAAATACCGAAGGGCCGGCGCTGGGCCGGCCCTCGGGACTTGCCTTCGACAGTTGCTGAAGCGTTACAGCCAGTCGCGATCAATGCCGGCGTTGCGGGCGAGCAAAGCCAGGCGCTTGCGCGCATAGAACAGGCGGGTTTTCACCGTGTTCTCCGGGATGGCGAAGATCTGCGCGACCTCGGCGACCGACTTCTCGTGATAGTAGACGAGGTCGATGATCTCGCGGTGATTGGGCGTCAGCTCGTTCAGGCACTGGCGGAGGATGCGGCCACGCGTCTCTTTCTCGAGCGTCACGTCCGGCCGGTCGGCGGTGTCTTCGATCGCCTCCATCACGTCGTCCTTGACGAACTCGGTGGTGCGGCGGCGCAGCGCGGCATACGCCTTGTGGCGCGTGATCGCGAGCAGCCATGTGGACACCGCGGAGCGGCCCTCGAAACGTCCGGCCTGGCGCCAGACATCGAGGAAGACTTCGCTGATCACGTCCTCGGCGAGGCTGTGGTCACTGATGATCCGCAGCGCGAAGCGAAACACGCGGACATGGTGGCGTGCGTAGAAAACCTGCATCGCCAGACGGTCGCCGTCCGCCATGCGGGCGAGCAACGCCACGTCGGTCGGCGCTTTGGCGCTTGGAACGGGACGGGCGCCCGTTCTGGTCACTCTCGGCAGGGCTTGTTCGGCAAGCATCGGCACACCTCCACAAACTGTCGTGTCGGAGCCATAGACCGCCCGCCCAAGGATTCATGTGAGCAGGATCACACAGGGCGCGACGGGACATGCCGGGCCCAGCCAAATCGGTTTGCTTGCAGAGGGTTGGGAAGAATCGCCGGGAGAGGTGCGACGAAGCGTCAGCGCAGCGGAAGCCGCAGGGTCAGACCCTCCGCGGCGATGATGGCGCCCGGCCACGCCGCCTCGGCTTCGCGGGTGATGCGATCGAGCACGGCGTCGTCGTGCGCGGGATCGTGATGAAAAATCGCAAGGCGCTTGGCGCCGGCGGCTTCGGCGAGGCGCACGCCCTGCTGCCAGGTCGAGTGGCCTCGTCCGGCGTTGGGCGGGTACTCCTCCTCGGTATAGGTGCAGTCGTAAATCATCAGATCGGCGCCGTGCGCCAGTGCGAGCACGTTGTCGTCGAGAGCGCCTGCCACATGCTCGGTATCGGTGATGTAGGCGACGGCATGTCCGGCGTATTCGAGCCGATAGCCGGTCGCCTGGTTGGGATGGTTGAGCGGCCCTGTCCGCAATGTCAGCCCGGGATGCGGGTGCAGCGTCTGCCCGCACACAAAGTCGCGAAATTCCAGCCGCGCCTTGAACAGGTCGAGTCCGCCCGGGAACAGCGGCTCGCCCAACAGCCTTGCGAACACTTCGTAAAGGGTGAGATCGGGGAGCAGGTTGCCGGCCCACAGGCGCAACCGCGTGTCGGGGACGTAGCAGGGCTCAAAAAACGGCAACCCCCAGACATGATCCAAATGGCAGTGGGTGAGGAAAAGATCGGCGTCGACAAGTTCGCCCGCGAGCGCATTGCCGAGCGGCCGCAGGCCGGACCCGGCGTCGAAGATGATCAGCCGCTCGCCGCAACGCACCTCGACGCAGGCGGTGTTGCCGCCATAACGCACGGTCGCAGGTCCCGGACAGACGGCACTGCCCCGGACCCCCCAGAAACGGACCAGCAAATCGGCCATAGTTGCGTTCCGCCGCTGAACATCGGTGCGCAGGGCGCCAAATCTTGGTGCGGCGGGGTGAGAACCGGTTCGCAGAAAGATTCGATCCGGGCCGCAAATGCGAGACCAAAGATGTAGTGCGAATGCGCTTCAATCGAAACGGGTTGTCCCGGACGTTGCCGAGGGTTAATTCGCCCAAGCCAGGATGCCCAAGAACGCTCCTCTTAGCGTGCCGAAACGCGCTGGGCTAGACGCGTCGTATGCTGCGTCGCAGCATGGTCCGGCGGATTTAGCGCATCCGTTATGCCGGCCGCAGCACGGCGGCGCCTTGCAAGCGGCCCGCGCGGAGGTCGTCCAACGCGGTATTCGCCGCGGTAAGGGGGTAATTTTTTACCTCGATCCGCAATCCCGCCTTGGGGGCGAGGGCGAGGAACTCGTGCGCGTCGGCGCGGGTGAGATTGGCGACCGAGACGACCTGCCGTTCCTCCCACAGGATCGCATAGGGAAAGCTTGGTATGTCGGACATGTGGATGCCGCCGCACACGACGCGCCCGCCCTTCTTCACGGCGCGCAGGGCGGCCGGTACGAGCGCCCCCACGGGCGCAAAAATGATGGCGGCATCGAGCGGTTCGGGCGGCATTTCCTCGCTGCTTCCGGCCCAGCGCGCGCCGAGGCTGCGGGCGAAGTCCTGCGCGGCCGTGTCGCCTGCGCGCGTAAAGGCATAGACCCGCCGTCCCTGCCAGGCAGCGACCTGCGCAAGAATATGGGCGGCGGCGCCGAACCCGTACAGGCCGAGCGCCGCGCCGTCCCCCGCCATGCGGTAGCTGCGCCAGCCGATCAGCCCGGCGCAGAGCAGCGGCGCGGCTTCGGCGTCGCCGAGGCCTTCGGGCAGCGGAAAGCAATAGCGCGCATCGGCGAGTGTATGGGTGGCGTAGCCGCCGTCGCGGGTATAGCCGGTGAAGAGCGGGGCGTCGCACAGGTTTTCCCGCTCCGTCCGGCAATAGGGGCAGGTCCCGCAGGTCCACCCGAGCCACGGCACGCCGATGCGTTCGCCCAATGCGAACCCCGTCACGCCTTCGCCGACCGCGGCGACGCGGCCGACGATTTCATGCCCGGGGACGATGGGCAGTTTCGGCCGCGGCAACTCGCCGTCGACGACATGCAAGTCGGTGCGGCAGACGCCGCAGGCCGCGATCTGCACCAGCACTTCGCCGCGGCCCGGCGCCGGCGTCTCCCGCTCGCGCATCGTCAGCGGGAGGCCGGGCCGGTCCAGCACCATTGCGCGCATCAAAGCCATGAGCGTCCTCGCACCAAGCGGTCCCGGGGCTCAGTTCGCTCCGACGCCCGCGTCGCGGAGGACCTTGGCATAGAATTCCGTTTCCTTCTTGAGCTGCGCGTCGAGCGCCTCGGGAGTCGTCGGCGAAGCGGTTGCACCCTGCGCCTGCAGCTTTTCGACCACGTCCGGCAGCTTGAGGACCGTCGCCAGGTCCTTGCTGACTTTGTCGAGGATCGGGCGGGGCGTGCCCGCCGGTGCGATAACCGCGAACCACGAATCGTAGTCGTAGCTCGGCATGGTTTCCTTCTCCGTGGCGACCTCCGGGAGCTGCGCGCTGCGCTGGTTGGAATTGATCGCGATCGGGCGCAC
>JAEULX010000204.1 GCA_016793685.1 Bradyrhizobiaceae bacterium | reverse complement strand
ATATTTGCGCCGGCGCATCGCCATCGAGCTGCGTCCGACATTTCTTGCCGGTGCGCGCCGGCATCGGTCTTGGCTTCTACACGGCCGTTTGACTGCAAATGGTCCGGGGCCAGCGCGTTGGCCCCGAATACTATTGAGCCTGACAGGAGAGGCTGTTCTGGCCGCGGGCGCGCGCCCCCTGAAATACTCGGGGGTTTTCAGTGTACCGCTCGGCCCAGCACTGCGCTTTCAAGTTCCTCGATGCTGGCTATTTTTTTCTTCCCACCGGCACAGATCGTTGATCAGGCAGGTCGGGCAGCGCGGGCGCAGCGCGGTGCAGACGTAGCGTCCGTGCAGGATGAGCCAGTGATGCGCATGGCGCTTGTAGGCGGCCGGCGTCACCGCTTCGAGCCGCGTTTCCACCTCCAGCGGGTCTTTCCCCGGCGCGAGGCCGGTGCGGTTGCAGACGCGGAAGACATGGGTATCGACCGCGATCGTCTCTTCACCGAAGGCGATGTTGAGCACCACGTTCGCGGTCTTACGCCCGACGCCGGGCAGTTTCTCCAAAGCCTCGCGCACGGGCGGCACCATCCCGCCGTGCTCGGCGATCAGTTGCCGGGACAGCGCGATCACGTTCCTTGCCTTGGTGCGGTAGAGGCCGATCGTCTTGATGAAGTCCTGGACCCTCGCCTCCCCGAGGGCGACCATCTTCTCGGGCGTATCGGCGCTGGCGAACAGCGCCTTGGTCGCCTTGTTGACGCCGGCGTCGGTCGCCTGGGCCGAGAGCACCACGGCGACCAGCAAAGTGTAGGGATTGATGTGCTCGAGCTCGCCCTTCGGCTCGGGATTTGCTTGCCGGAAGCGGCGGAACGCCTCCTCGATCTCGGCCGCGGTCCACGGTTTGGCCTTCCCGCGCGCGGCCTTCTGCGGGGCCTTGCCGCCCGCAGCGCGCGCCGGGGCGGCGGGGGGCTTGCGGATTGGTTTGCGTGCCATAGTGTTAGGTTCTTACCAGGAGACCGACCGGCCCGTGTACAGCGCCCACGAACCGACCATCTTCGCCGCCGACGTGACGCCGCACCGGTCGCTCGACGGCGCAGGCTTCCTCGCCGTCATGGCGGTCTTCGGCGGGGCGAGCTTGGTGCTGGGATTGATCTTCATCTTCTCCGGCGCGTGGCCGATCGTCGGTTTTCTAGGGCTGGTCGTGGTCCTCGTCTATGCCGCTTTCGCCGTCAATTTTCGCCGCGCGGCCGCCTGCGAGCAAGTGTGGGTCACGCCCTCGACCCTCAACGTGCGCCACATCAGCCACAAAGGGGAACTCGCGGAATTCACCCTCGACCCGCTGTGGGTCAAACTGCACCGCGAGGTCGATCCCGACTACGGAACCCGGCGGCTCGTCCTCGTGTCGCGGGGAAAAAGCCATCCGATCGCGCATTATCTGAGCCCGGACGAAAAGGACAGCTTTGCTGACGCTCTTGCCGCGGCTATCGGCGAGGCGAAGCGCGGCCCGGCCCGCACCCCGTTCTAGGCGCCGCCCGGAAATCGGGTGGACCGCCCCATGCGGGTGCGCCTAGATCGGGCCCATGATGCTCATGGATCACCCGACTGACCAAATCGACGCGAGACGCGCGGACCCGCCCACGCCGTGCTCGTTCACCCATGCGGCCGAAGACTATGAGTGCGTGCGCCGCGCGCTGGCCTATCTGACCGAGCATTGGCGCGATCAGCCGGATGTCGCGGCCGTCGCCGACGCCGTCGGCCTCACCGCCGATGGACTCGGCGTGCTGTTCCGGCGCTGGGCGGGGCTCACCCCCAAAGCGTTTCTCCAGGCGATCACGCTCGACCATGCCCGTAAACTCCTGCGCGATTCGGCGAGCGTGCTGGACGCCGCCTACGAGGTGGGCCTCTCGGGGCCGGGGCGGCTGCACGACCTGTTCGTCACCCACGAAGCGATGTCGCCCGGCGAGTGGAAGACCGGCGGCGCCGGCCTGACCTTGCGCTGGGGCTTCCACCCCTGCCCGTTCGGAAGCGCCCTGTTGATGGCCACCGACCGCGGACTTTCATGCCTTGCCTTTGCCGACGCCGGCGAAGAGCAGGCGGCGCTCAATGACATGCAGACGCGCTGGCCGAATGCGACCTATGTCCATGACGAGGACGGCACCACGGCGTTGGCGCGCCGCGTCTTCGATCCCTCGCGCTGGCGGCCGGACCAACCCTTGCGCGTTGTGCTGATCGGCACCGATTTCGAGGTGCGGGTGTGGGAAACCTTGATGCGGGTGCCGCTGGGCCAAGTCACGACCTATTCCGACCTCGCGGCAAGGGTCTGCACCACCAAGGCGGCGCGGGCTGTCGGCGCCGCAGTCGGCAAGAATCCGCTCAGCTTCGTGGTGCCCTGCCACCGGGTGCTCGGCAAGCACGGCGACCTGACCGGCTATCACTGGGGGCTCACGCGCAAGCGCGCCATGCTGGGCTGGGAAGCGGGGCAAGCCGGCGCGACCGTCTGATCGTGACGGTCGCGCGGGAAAACGCGGCGAAGTGCCGCGAGACCCGTCTGTGGCAACGCACGTGTCCTTGTTCTGCGTCAAATTCGGCCTGCCGAGTTTGCGCTTATAATTGTTTTTGCAATTAACGAATTTCGTTTTGCGCAACGCGTCGCGCCAACACTGGATAATCGAGGTATAAGCAATGATCGGCCTGGAAGATTGCATTGCAATGTGCGGATTGGAGCCCGACGAGGTGGCTGCGATCTGCGAGCATGAGCATATCGGCGCGGTGCCGGCCGCCGCGCTGGCGAGCTACCTCCTGCACCAGGCGCACGGCGCCGACCGCATCAGGACGATGATCATTGATGACATCCACGGAGCCGTCGACCGGGGGGAAGCCAAACATGCCGCCGAGCTCGTCGCGGTGCTCCGCCATTTCCTGCACGAGCACCCCGAAGCGGCCGTGGGCGTGGAGGTCGACTGAAATTACCGGTTGCCGCTGAAGATTAGCCTTCGGTCCGCAAGGACCGCGGGGAGCGGTTCGGTCACGAAAAGTTCACGGTCGGCGGATTTGATTGGCCAGCCCTGACGCGCGTTATCCCAGCAGCCTAGCCGAGGGGACCGCCGACGTGAACCGACTCGTTCCGCTCCCACCATCGCTTGCGCCGTCGCCCTTGCGCGAGCGCCTGCCTGTGTCTGCGCCGGCGCCTGCTCCCGGTGCGCGCCAAACTGCCGGGGAGTCGCTCTCGTTCGAGACGCTCGACCGGCTCTCCCGCGCGATCACTGCACGGCTCACCCACGGCGTGTCTCCGCACGCGCAGCTCGCCGCCTGGTCGGATTGGGCCTCGCATCTCACGCGCGCGCCGGGCCGGCAACTGGAACTGACTCTGGCGGCTTGGCGGGCGGCCGCGCGGATGGGTTTTTTCGTCGGGCGCAGCGCGCTCGGACAGACGGCCGATCCGCCCTTTGCGCCGCTGGCGCATGATCAACGCTTCGCCGATCCGGCGTGGAACATGCCGCCGTACATCTACCTGCAGCAGGCGTTTCTCGCGCAGGAGGAGTGGTGGCGCAGCGCGACGCGCGAAGTCCGCGGCATGACGCCCAAGAATGCCGCGCGCGTCGCGTTCATGGCGCGCCAGATGCTGGACGTGATGTCGCCCTCGAACATTCCCTGGCTCAATCCCACGATCATCGAGCGGACTTTCAGGGAGGCGGGCGGCAATCTCGCGCGCGGGATGGGTCATCTCCTCGAAGACGCGCAGCGCCTGATCGCCGCCGAGCCCGCGCCGACCAGCAGCGAGTTCCGCGTCGGCAAGGAAATCGCCGCCACGCCGGGCGAGGTCGTCTTCCGCAACGAACTGATGGAGCTCATTCAATACCGGCCGGCGACGAGCGAGGTGATCGCCGAGCCGATCCTCATCGTTCCCGCCTGGATCATGAAGTACTACGTGCTCGATCTCAGCCGCCACAACTCGCTGGTGCGCTATCTCACCGAACACGGCTTCACCGTTTTCATGATTTCATGGCGCAATCCGACCCCGGCCGATCGCGACATTCCCTTCGACGCCTACCGCACCTCGGGCGTCATGGCCGCGCTCGACGTCGTGAACGCCATCGTTCCCGGCCGCGACGTGCATACCTGCGGCTATTGTCTCGGCGGCACCATGCTCGCGATCGCCGCCGCGACCTTGGCGCGCGACGAGCGCGACCGGCTCGCCTCAATCACCCTGCTCGCCGCGCAGACCGATTTCAGCGAAGCGGGCGAGCTGATGCTGTTCGTGGATGAAAGCCAGATCGCTTTCATCGAAGACATGATGTGGGACCAGGGCGTGCTCGACTCGAGCCAGATGGCCGGCGCCTTCCGGGCGTTGCGCGCGAACGACCTCGTCTGGTCGCGCATCATCCGCGATTACCTGCTCGGCGAGCGCGACAAGGCGACCGACCTCACCACCTGGAACGCCGACCCGACCCGCCTGCCCTACCGCATGCACTCGCAATATCTGCGCGGCCTGTTTCTCGAAAACCGGCTGACCGCCGGACGCTTTGCGGTCGGCGGCCGCGTCATCGCGCTCAAGGATATTCACATCCCGATGTTCGTCGTCGGCACGGAGAGCGATCACATCGCGCCCTGGCGCTCGGTCTACAAGGTGCATCTGTTCACCGACAACGAAGCGACCTTCGTGCTCACAAATGGCGGACACAACGCCGGAATCGTCTCCGAGCCCGGTCATCACGGGCGGCGCTATCACATTTCGACGCGCCATCCCGATGATCGCTATGTCGACGCCGATACCTGGCTTGCCCGGGCCAACCCGGTCGAAGGCTCATGGTGGCCGGCTTGGGCCGACTGGCTGCAGGCGCGCAGCAGCGCCGAGCGTGTTCCGCCGCCCGCGATAGGAGCGCCCGAGCGCGGCCTCGTGCCGCTCTGCCCCGCGCCCGGCGAGTACGTTTATCAGCGCTGACGTGAGATCGCCGCGTTACTTCCCGCTCGCCACCGAAAACAGGCCCTCGGCCTTCATGACTTCGTCATAGCGCCCGCGCGGATCGAGCGTCCGGTTCCATTCGGCAAGCTTCGGTATCCAGGCGTCAGCGACGGTGTACTTCACCGCAGCGCCCGTTTTCTTGTTGCGCACCTCGACGACCGCCATCGCCCCAGCCGGCGCCTGTTCCGAGGCAAGCCGCATCGTTCGGGCGCCGAAGGTCGCGACCGTGGCAAGCGCAATCCCGTCGGCAAAACACGCGCACGGCGCCTTGTCGCTGTCGTAGTAGAGGACGGTCACGTCGCGCGGTTTGGCGTCGAGCCGCTGCAGCGCATCGAGGCCAATGCGGATGCCGACCGGGATATACGCACCGAATCCCCCGTGGACGCGCGCGCCGAGCGCAATCCATTCCTCGGGCGTTTCGGCGCACGCGAATCCAACCGTGACGCTCGCTCCGAGAAGGGCGGCGCACAGCCGGCGCATCAGAGGCCGCGCGCCAGCAGCACGACGCCCGCCAACGCGATAGCCGCCCCGCCCGCCTGCGCGAACCGGGTCGCCGAGCGGCGCGCCATATGCGCGATCCCGAGGCCCAACCCGATGCCGGCAATATGCAGCATCGCGGTCGCGGCCAGGAATCCTGCGCCATAGGCGAAGCCCGACGCATCGGCCGGCATTTCGGCGCCGTGGGCGTAGCCATGATAGAGCCCGAACAGGCCGACGAGCCCCACCGTCCAGCCAAGGGGCAGCCTCGCCTGTAACGCAATCGCGAGACCGAGCAGGACGACCGAAGCGGAAATGCCGAACTCCACGAACGGGACGAGCACGCCCTGCACGCCGAGCAGGCCGCCGACTGCCGCCAGCGCAACGAAACTCGCCGGAACGAGCCAGATCGCCCGGCCGCCGAGCAAGGCGGCGAGGATGCCGACGGCGACCATCGCCAGCACGTGGTCAAGCCCGGTGACGGGATGCATGAACCCGTGAACAGCGCCGTGGGTGTCGCCTGCGCCCGTGTGCGCCAGCGCCGCGACCGGGGCGAGAACGGACGCCGCGGCAAGTATGATTATCGCGCGCTTCATTGTCCCTCCCTCCCTTTGGTTATCCATCGAAACTGTGATCGTCTGCTGTTTTTACTAAAAGATCATACTATTGATTTGCGCGAATGCGCGCAATACCGCACTCAGTGCGTGAAGCGCATTTTGTTCTGAATCTCGCGTTCGGGATTATTCCGCCCGACCTTGCTCCGGTCGGACGCGCCGCGAACGATGCAGCGCCAGCGTCAGCGGCGTGTGCGACTTGCCGATCTTGCGGATGAAATTATACCGCGCGACGTGGTAGCTCGGATCGAAGCCGAAGAAGTTGCGCCGCATGCGGTCGAGTTCCGCGTCGCGGTAACTTTGCAGCGGCCGCGCCGCTTCGTCGGCGCGCCGCCCGGCCTGTTTCACCGCCAGCCGGTCGGCAAAGCCGGATGCATCGACGAGCGCTCCGGCGAGCCGCTTGATTTCCGCGGACGCGTCGTCACGCCCCGCGGGAAGACGGCGCTGCGCGAGCCCAAGCCGTTCGGCTTCCGCGATCCCGATCGGCCAGCGAAGCTCGGTGAGCCGCTTCGCATTCTCGCGTCCGACCAGGCGCGGCAGCAGGTAGGTCCAGTATTCCGAGCCGTAAAGATTGCCCATGTCCTTGTAGTGCGGATTGGCCACGACATGCTCGCCCATCCACACCTCGTCGGCGGCGAGCGCAAGAAAGAAGCCGCCCGCCCCGGCATTCCCGCGCACAGCCGATACGATGAGGCGGTCCTGCGTTTCAATGATCGCCTGCGCCACGTCGTCGATGGCGTTGATGTTCGCCCACGACTCCTCGGCCGGGCTGCGCGCCGCTTCGATCAGCCCGAGATGCATCCCGTTCGACCAGAAATCCTCGCCGCCCATCAGCACCAACACGCGGGTCGGCCGCTTCAGCGCCTCGCGATAGGCCGCGAGCAGGTCGCGACAGGCCAACGTCCCCATGGCGCCGTTGTAGAACGGGAAGGTGAGGAAGCCCGCGCCACCCTCCTCGACATAACCGATGGCCGGATAGCCGGTTGAACAGGGCAGCGCCGCCGCCTGCGCGGCAAACACATGCGTAGCCGGAAGTTTCAGCTGCCGCGGTCCATCCTCCTTGACATGGCCGATCCAGATCGCCCCGTCCGCCGGCGCGCAAGCCAGGGCGGGCCCGCATTGTGCGAGCGCTTCTCCCGGCGTGCCGGAAATGTCTGGCGCAGGGTGAGCATCGAAGACGCGCACCGTGCGGCCGAGCAAGATTGCGACCGCGCCGGGATCGCCGTCGGCGGAGCGCACGACCCGCAGCACATGCTCGCTTGTGTCGCGCGCGAGGTCCAGCGTGCGATGCGCGCGGCTGCACAGCGGCCGCAACGGCGCCAACGCTGCGTTCGCTTGCGGATCGGCCGGCGCCGTCGCACCGGCCTCGATCCGCGCGAGCGCTTCGAGCACGCAGGCAAGCGCCGCCTGCGTCACCTCGTAGCGATAAAGGCTCGACTTCGTTGCAGCCCTCATGGGGAATTCGCGCCATGCCCAGACCGGGCCGGCATCCAATTCGGCGG
>JAEULX010000203.1 GCA_016793685.1 Bradyrhizobiaceae bacterium | reverse complement strand
AGAAAAGCGGTCAGCGTCGGCGGGCCGAAACCCTCGCCGATCAAGATGCCGTCGACGTCGCGCGCGTTGAGGTAGCTCGCCGCTTGCTCGACGCTGAGCGCGCCGATCACGCCGACCCGCTCGCCTGCCGCCATGGTCAGGCCGGGAAAGGACCGGCCGCGGCCGGTGACGAGCACGGTTGCGTCGTCGAGGGGATCGCTCTCCGGCTGCTCCGGCGGCTCGGAAGGCACGTCCGCGAGCAGCCGCGCC
Source organism: Bradyrhizobiaceae bacterium (assembly GCA_016793685.1). GTDB lineage: Bacteria > Pseudomonadota > Alphaproteobacteria > Rhizobiales > Xanthobacteraceae > Rhodoplanes. Next base: position 6,893 of record JAEULX010000203.1, on the reverse strand, counting down.
TGTTCGGCCACGGTGGCGTGCAGCGCCCGCACCCGCAATGCGGCGCGCAGCCTTGCCACGATCCGTTCGCTGGACGCGTCCGGCGCGATCGGCAGCGCCTCCGGAATGCGCTCGGGCACGCCGCTCGCGATTTGCGCGAGCACAGGGGTGTAGAGCGGGAAGCCCGCAATCTTCTGCGCGAGCTTGTCGATCATGCGATGATCGACGGCGGGCTCGGGCTGCATGACGATGACGGCGGTCGGAACGACGCGATCCACGACGCCTGGGGCTCTCGCCAAGGAAGCGTCGATGATCGGGGTCGCACCGGCTGATTCCAACGCCCGCGCCAGCGCAGCGTCGCGCTCCTCGGCGATGACGACAATGGGACCACGCAGGGACATTAGGGTTACTCAGCCAGCACGGTTACACACACGAGGGACGAATCGAATTATTGGAGTTTAGGCCCGGGTCTGTTAACGGGACGTCAACGCTTCCATCGGACGGCGCAATGGAAGTGGTCCGCACACGCATCGCACGCAACATCCGCTGCATCCAATCGTCACGTTACTGCCGCATTTTAACGCTGTTACAGCGCTAATAGGGGACGGAGCGTGACGCGCCAGGTAGCGCAGCAGCACGGCAACGAAGAGGTTCTCAATGATTTGTCCGAGCCCAATCGCATCGGCCCCGCCGGTGCGCCGCCTGCTTTTACCGGCGGTCGCCGCATTGCTTTTGGTCGCCGCCGCACCCGTCGCACTGGCGCAACAGCCGGCCCCGGCCCCGGCGCAAAAGCCGGCCGCGAAGCCGGCGCAGAAGCCGGCGACGGCGCAGAAGCCTGCTGCCCCGGCTGCTCCGGCGCAACCTGCTCAGGGTCAGGCCGCGCCGCAAGGGCAGGAGCAGGCGCAGCAGCCGCAGCTCATCTACTCGCCGTGGGCGAAGTTCTGCGGCAAGGGCAAAGAGGCCAATGCCAAGGAGGTCTGCTTCACGGGCAAGGACGCCCGCACCGAGGCAGGCGTTCCGGTCATCGCCGCGGCCTTGATCGAGCCTGAGGGCGCGCCGAAGAAGCTCTTCCGAATTACGCTCCCCGCGCCGTTGCAGCTCCAGTACGGGACGCGCGTGATCATCGACCAGGAACAGCCGTTGACCGGGCCGTTCTTCACTTGCTTCTCCAACGGCTGCATGGCCGACTACGAAGCCACCGACGACATGGTGCAGAAGCTCAAGAAGGGGCAGACGCTGACCATTCAGGCGATCAATCTCGCCGGATCGGCGATCAGCTTCCCGCTCCCGCTGGCCGATTTCGCCAAGGCGCATGACGGGCCGCCGACCGACCCGAAGGTCTTCGAGGAGCAGCAGAAGAAGCTGCAGGACGAGTTGCAGAAGCGGGCCGAAGAGGCGCGCAAGAAACTCGAATCGCAGGGTGGCCAACCGCCGGCGACCCGCTGATCCTTTACGCGAAGAAAAAGCAAAAAGCGCGCTCACGAGCGCGCTTTTTTGTTTTTTGACCCGGACCCGCAGCGATTCCCGCCCGACGGCCAGCCGCTGATGTCAGCAAAGAGTTAATTCAGCAGGGAGAAGCGCGGCCGGTAGTCGCCGCTCTCGTCCCGCTCGAACACCTCGGCCACCTGCGGGTGACGGATCGGTTCGCCCGATTCGTCCGGCAGCAGGTTCTGCTCGGAAACGTAGGCGATGTATTCGGTTTCCGAGTTTTCGGCGAACAAATGATAGAACGGCTGATCCTTGCTCGGACGCACCTCGGCCGGGATCGCCTGGTACCATTCCTCGGTATTGCTGAACACCGGGTCGACGTCGAATATGACGCCGCGGAACGGATAAATCCGGTGGCGCACGACTTGGCCGATCTTGTACTTGCCGAGGCGCGTCTTGTTCATGAGGCTGAACCTACCTCATGAACGCCTTTCGGAATAGCCTGAAAGACAAGCCGGTTAACGGCTACATCCCGTACCGTGATGCCATGGAGGGGTCCTTGGCGGCGACGAGGCGGGCGAGGTCGACGAGGACCTTGGCCTGTTTCCAGGTCGCATCGTCCTGCATCTTGCCGTCGATCATGACGGCGCCGGAGCCGTCCGGCATGCCGGTGATGATCTTGTGGGCAAAGGCGACCTCGGCCGGGTCGGGCGAGAACACGCGCTTGGCGATGTCGACCTGGCTCGGGTGCAAGGTCCAGGCGCCGACGCAGCCGAGCAGGAAGGCGTTGCGGAACTGCGCCTCGCAGGCGGCCGGATCGGAGAAATCGCCGAACGGTCCGTAGAAGCCCTTGATCCCCGCCGCGGCGCAGGCGTCGACCATGGTCGCAAGCGTATAGTGCCACAAGTCCTGCTGGAACGCGGCGCGCGGCGCGCCGTTGCCGGTCGCGTCGGCCAGCACCTTGTATTCGGGATGGCCGCCGCCGACGCGCGTCGTCTTCATCGCCCGCGAGGCGGCGAGGTCGGCCGGGCCCAGGCTCATCCCGTGCATGCGCGGGGAGGCGGTGGCGATCGCCTTGACGTTGTTGACGCCTTCGGCGGTTTCCAGGATCGCGTGGATGAGGATCGGCTTGCGCAGGCCGAACCGCGCCTCGAGCTGCGCCAGGAGCTGATCGAGGTAGTGGATGTCCCATGGCCCCTCGACCTTGGGTAGCATTATCACGTCGAGCTTGTAGCCGACATCCTCGACGATCTGGAGGACGTCATCGAGGACCCAGGGGGAGTTCAGCGCATTGATGCGGACCCACAGCTCGGTGTTCTCGAAATTGTTGTTGTGGGCCATCTCGATGAAGCCGCGCCGCGCCGCCTCCTTGGCGTCGACCGGGATCGCGTCCTCCAGGTTGCCGAGAACCACGTCGACCTGACCCAGGAGCTCCGGCACCTTCGCCCGCACCTTGTCGATATGCGGGGGGACGAAATGGATCATCCGTTCGAGGTGGACCGGAAGCTCGCGATAGGGGGTCGGCGCACCGATGGCGAGCGGCTTGTAGAAGTTGCGCGGGAGCTTCATGGACATTGTTGTTTCCGTGGATGAACGCAAACCGGGATGTGAACGGGCGCGAGTGGCCGGAGCGACGCTCTTGCTCTTGCTGCTCTTGCCCCTTGCATAAAGATTTGCGGCGCAGCGTTGCCGCAAGGTCGCCGGAAAAGGCGTGCGGGAGAAATCTTTCCCGTCGCCGCACCGTAGAGGAAGCTTCGCCGTCCGCCAAGCCGTTCCAAACACGCCGCGGCGAATAGCTGGGCGGCGCGCGAGGAGGGCCGCCGTCGCTCCGGGCTTCCCGTTTCCGTCGGCTAAACGAGGGCTTCGCCGCGCATCAGGCGAGGACGCGCCGCGAGCGGATCGACCCCCTCGCGCATCAGCGCGCGCCGCAGCGGGCCTACCTGCTCGAGCAGATAGAGGCCGACCCCGCGCAGGCCCTGGACCGGCAGGAAGTCCGACAGCAGGCTGCGATTGAGGAGGTCGATCGCGGCGGTGCGGGTGGCGACATCGATGCGCCGCTGCCGGTCATAGCGCCCGAGAACTTCGCGGCTTCCGACGTCCGCTCCCTCCCGCAGCGCTTCCACCGCCAGCTCCGCGATCACCGCCGCGTCGCGCAGTCCGAGATTGAGGCCTTGCGCGCCGATGGGCGGGATGACGTGCGCGGCTTCGCCGATGAGGGCGACCCGGTTGGCCGCCATGCGCCGGGCGTTTTCGACCGCGAGCGGGAAGGCGCCGTGGCCGGGCTCCGCCTCGATGCGGCCGAGAATGGAATGGGAGCGCTCCTCGAGCGCCGCGTTGCGCACGGCGGGATCGAGTTCCAGCAGCCGCTTGGCTTCCTCCGGAGTGGTGACGCAGACGAGGCTTGAGCGCAGGCCGCGCAGCGGAACGAGCGTGAAAGGACCTTCGGCCGAATGAAATTCCGTAGAAATATCATTGTGCGGCCGAGAGTGTTTGAGATTGAAGGTGAGCGCGGTCTGCGGATAGCTCCAGGTCTGCGTGTCGATGCCGGCGGCGCTGCGGCAGATCGAGCGGCGCCCGTCGGCCCCGACCGCCAGGCGCGCCGTCACCGCGCCGCCGTCGGCGAGCCCTATGGTCACGCCGTCGTCGTCGATGTCGACCGAGGCGGCGTCCGCCTTCACGCGCTGAAGCGCGGGCAGCGTTTGCGACCGCGCTTCGAGGGCAGCCACCAACGACCGGTTCTCGATGTTCCAGCCGAACGCCTCCAGACCGATTTCCGCCGCCTCGAACCGCACTTCCGGCGCGCGCCACAGGCGGCCGGTATCGTCGACGATGCGCAGGGTCTTCAGGGGCGCGGCGTCGGCGCAACACGTCTCCCAGACGCCGATCGCCGCGAGGGCGGCGACGGAGGACGAAAACAGCGCGGTTGTCCGATTGTCGCGGCCGCCGCTTTGCGCGGCGACGAGGGCGGTCGGCACCCCCGCACCGGCAAGCGCCACCGCCGCCGTCAGGCCCGCCGGTCCGCCCCCGACGACCACCACTTCGGCAGACAGGCGTCCGCTATCGCTCGACATCATGATATGCACCCCATGTCCCCGGACGGGAGGCCCGCGACCCGCCGTCGCGTCGGATTCCGACGCTCGACCCTCCATATACTCGTCCGGTCCATCTCCGTCATAGCCTCATCCACGCATGCTCGAGCTTCTCACCGATCCACACGCCTGGGCCGCGCTCGTCACCTTGAGCGCTCTGGAGATCGTGCTGGGCATCGACAACGTCGTCTTCATTTCGATCCTCGTGTCGCGGGTCGATCCCACCTATGTGGCGCGCGCGCGGCAGATCGGGCTTGGGCTCGCGCTCATCTTCCGCATTCTGCTGCTGTTCACGTTGACCTGGCTGATCGGCCTTACCGCGCCTCTCTTCGAGGTGTTTGGGCGCGGGTTCTCCTGGCACGACCTGATCCTGATCGTCGGCGGGTTGTTTCTCATCGCCAAGGCGACCCATGAGATGCATGCCGAGATCGAAGGCGCCGACGACGAAGGCGAGGCGGCCGCGCCCGGCAGCGTCGTCTACGCGAGCTTCGGGATGGTTATTCTCCAGATCGTCGTCGTCGATCTCGTCTTCTCGATCGATTCGATCGTCACCGCGATTGGCATGGCGCAGGACATCCGCATCATGATCGGCGCGGTGCTGATCGCGGTTGCCGTGATGTATGTCGCGTCCGGGCCGGTGGCGAGTTTCGTCGCCAATCACCCGACGACGAAAATGCTCGCGCTGGCATTCCTAGTGCTGATCGGCGTCGCGCTCGTCGCCGATGGATTCGAAGTCCATATCCCGCGCGGCTATATCTACTTCGCCATGGCCTTTGCCTGCGCGGTGGAGGCCTTTAACATCATCGCGGTGCGCAAACGGCGCAAGCGCCGGCGCATCGGCGCCAAGGCCGAACCTGGCGCTGCGGCCGAAGGAAGTGGAGAGTAGGCGCATCTCCGGCGTTGTGAGGCGCGAGCGCCGGGCGGACGGCTGAATTTGACACGGGACGCAGTCGCCGCGGGCTTGGAGATTGCCCGGCGGGCGGAAAGCGGTTCGCCGCGCTCTGCGGCTGCTCCCAGGGAAATCACGGCGGATTCCGACTGGACCGGAGCGGACTCCGTTCTGGCGAGCAAACGTGGGCGGGCGGTCGACGTCCCGCGACGGAAGATCGAGGAGAGTGTCATGGTGGCTGCGGTGCGTGTCCATAAGATTGGTGGGCCGGAAGTTCTGACCTTCGAGGAGGTCGACGTTCCGCCGCCCGGCCCCGGCCAGATCAGGATCAGGCAGCGCGCCTGCGGTCTCAACTTCATCGACACCTACTTCCGCAGCGGACTCTATGCGGCGCCCGCCGGCCTGCCGCTCATTCCGGGCCATGAAGGGGCGGGGGAGGTGACGGCGGTCGGCCCCGGGGTGAACGACCTGAAGGTCGGCGATCGCGTGACCTATGTCCTTGCTCTCGGCGGCTATTCGGCTGAGCGCATCCTGCCGGCCGAGCGCGCGTTGAAGCTTCCCGACGGCGTCGGCTTCGACCAGGCGGCCGGGATGATGCTCAAGGGGATGACGGCCTGCTATCTGCTGCGCCGCCTGTTCAAGGTGGAGAAGGGCATGAACGTGCTGATCCACGCCGCGGCCGGCGGGGTCGGCGTGATCGCATGTCAGTGGGCGAACCTGCTGGGCGCCAATGTGATCGGCACCGTCGGGTCGCCGGAGAAGGGGGAGATCGCCAAGGCGAACGGCTGCCATCACGTCATTCTCTATCGCGACGAGGATTTCGCCGCGCGCGTCAAGGAGATCACCGGCGGCAAGCTGTGCGAGGTGGTCTATGACGGCGTCGGCCGCGCGACCTTCCCGGCGTCGCTCGACTGCCTGCGGCCGCGCGGCATGTTCGTGAGCTATGGCAATGCTTCCGGGGCGATCGAGGCGTTCAACATCAACTTGCTGCAGGCCAAGGGCTCGCTGTTCGTGACGCGGCCGACGCTCATCCACTATTCCTCGACGCGCGAAGACTATCTCGGGCTGGCGAACGAGCTGTTCGACGTCGTCGCTTCCGGCAAGGTGAAGATCCCGGTCAAGCAGACCTACGCGCTCAAGGACGCCGAGACAGCGCACCGCGAACTCGAATCGCGCGGCACCACCGGATCCTCGATCCTGGTGCCGTAGTCCGGTTTGACCACGACGCGCGGGCGAAGCGCCGGTCCCGACCGGCGCCTCGCTCACCTAATCGTGTTCGGCGCCCGCATACGGCCACGGCGGGCGCGCGGGGCCGCAGCCGTGCGCCGGCAGGGGCGTGCGCTCCCTTTTTGGTTGAATTATCTGTTGTTTCGCGCGGCTGCTCATGCTGCCGCCAAGCCGGCCGCGCCGTCCCGCATTTGTTGAGTGCTTATTGAAATACAACCATTAGATGATACAATGCTCTCGACACGCGAGAGCGACCATGCTCGAAATTCTGCAGATCCTGA
>JAEULX010000200.1 GCA_016793685.1 Bradyrhizobiaceae bacterium | reverse complement strand
CGCGGCGTCGGAGGCCGCGGTGCACGCGGCCAACGAGTGCATCAAGATCTTCGGCTCCTACGGCTTCTCCACCGAGTTCCCCGCCGAGCGCTTCTATCGCGACGCCAAGTCGCTGCAGATCGTCGAAGGAACCTCCAACGTGCAGAAAATCATCATCTCCGGCATGGCCCTCGGTTTCACACCAAACAGGGATTGAGAAAGCTTCGCCATCGCTCATACTCGTCATTGCCGGGTTCGCCCGGCAATCACCGCTCGGAAGCGTCGCATCGATGCGCGGGTCAGTCCCGCGCATCACGAAAGAAAGCAAAGCCGATATCGATTCCTGGGGCGACGACATGATGCCGAAAAACGCAGCGTGCGCCGGCCATGACAATCTGAGCAGGAGTTTGGAATGAAGCCCTATTTTGAAACGATGCCGGGTTTCGGCAAGGAACTTAAGGATAAAGTCATCGCCCGCACGCAGGAGAGCCGTAAGCAGCTCGAAGCGGTCGAGGCGGACATCGCGGCGAAGCGGGCCGTGCGCATGGAAGCTGGCATTCCGGCCGCCGAGATCAACAAGCGCGGCACGCTCACCGTCTGGCAGCGGCTCGAGTATCTGGTCGACAAGGGAAGCTGGTGCCCGCTGCACAGCCTCTACAATCCGGAGAACAACAAGGAAGGCACCACCAACGTCGTCGACGGGCTCGGCAAGATCGCCGGCCGGTGGGCCGCGATCATCGGTTTCGACAACAAGGTGCTGGCGGGCGCCTGGATTCCCGGACAGGCCGAGAACATTCTGCGGGTGACCAACATCGCCAAGCGCCTGCACATTCCGCTCGTCTGGCTGGTGAACTGCAGCGGCGTCAAGCTGCCCGACCAGGAGATGTTCTACGCCGACCGGCGCGGCGGCGGCACCTGCTTCTTCCGGCACGCCGAGCTCGAGCAGATGGGCATCCCCATCCTCGCCGGCATCTACGGGACCAACCCGGCCGGCGGCGGCTACCAGAGCATCAGCCCCACCATCCTGCTCGCGCACAAGGACGCCAACATGGCGGTGGGCGGCGTCGGCATCGTCTCCGGCATGTCGCCCAAGGGCGGGTTCGACGTCGCCGGCCTCGAAGAGCTCGTGGCGAAGACGCGCGACATGCGCGAGCGGCCGCCCGGCTCGGTCGAGACGCATTTCAACGGCACCGGCTTTTTCACCCACGTGTTCGACACCGAGCATCAGGTGCTCGACGGCATCAAGGACTATATGCGGGCGATCCCCGCCTACGATCCCAAGTTCTTCCGCGTCGCGAAGCCGGCCGAACCGCGGCTTTCGGCCTCGGACCTCTACCATCTGCTTCCCTTCAATCAACGCGAGACCTATTCCTTCGACGACATCCTCGCCCGCCTGGTCGACGGCAGCGAGCATCTCGAATTCCGTCCCGAATACGGCCCGGAGATCTATACCGGCCTCGTCAAGATCGACGGCCAGCTGGTCGGCGTCATCGCCAACCGGCAGGGGCTGCTGCCGCGCGGCTATCCCGAATACGCCAACTATCCGGGCATCGGCGGCAAGCTCTACCGCCAGGGCCTGATCAAGATGAACGAGTTCGTGACGCTGTGCGGGCGCGACCGCGTGCCGATCGCCTGGTTCCAGGATACGACGGGCATCGACGTCGGCGACATCGCGGAAAGAGCCGAACTGCTCGGGCTCGGCCAGTCGCTCGTCTATTCGATCCAGCAGACCGACGTGCCGATGATGCTCACCGTGCTGCGCAAAGGCAGCGCGGCGGCCCATTACATCATGGGCGGCCCGACGGCCAACCGCCAAAACGCCTTCACGCTCGGCACGGCGGCGACCGAAATCTACGTCATGCACGGCGAGACCGCGGCGGTCGCGACCTATGCGCGGCGCGCGATCAAGGACAAGGACGCCGGCAAGCCGTTGCAGCCGATCGCCGACAAGATGAACGAGATGGCGAAGAAGTATCACGACACGTCGCGGCCGGCCTATTGCGCACACGCCGGGTTCGTCGATGAGATCGTCGATCTCACCCGCCTGCGCGACTATCTCAAGGCGTTCGCCGGCGCGGTCTATCAGAACCCGCAATCGATCTGCCCGCGCCATCAGATGCTCATTCCGCGCATCATCAGGGGGTAAGCGCCCGCACTGCGAGGCGGCGTCGCAACCTGGGCGGACCGGATACATGCGATCCGCCGCCTGGTCACCGCCGGGGTTCCCGGCGGCGCGGCTGGCGGCGCGGCTGCCCCGTCGTCAGATCAGCCCCATGCCCTTGAGCACCGACAGCATGACCGCGGCGGCGGCGACCGAGCCGATCTGCCCGCCGCAATTCGCCCCCATGGCATGCATCAGCAGGAAATTCTGCTTGTTATAGCGCTGGCCCTGCGCCTGCACGACGCGCGCCGCCATCGGGAAGGCCGAGATGCCGGCGGCGCCGATCAGCGGATTGATCTTGCCGCCCGAGGCGTAGAACCAAGCCTTGCCGAACAGCACGCCGACGACCGTATCGAGCAGGATGGCGATAAAGCCCAGCGCGAAGATCGCAAGCGTCGTCGACCGCAGAAACGTCTCGGCCTGCATGGTCGCCCCGATCGCGACGCCGAGGAACAGCGTCGCGATGTTGGCGATCTCGTTCTCCGACGCCTTGGTCAGCCGCTCCACGGCGCCACTCTCGCGCATGAAATTGCCGAGCATGATCGAGCCCATCAGCGGCAGGCCCTTGGGCGCGATAAGCCCGGTGACGACGGTCACGACGATGGGAAATACGAGCTTGGCGTTTTTCGACACGGTCCGCTTGACCGCCGGCATCACCGTCCTGCGTTCCTCGTCGGTCGTCAGCGCTTTCATGATCGGCGGCTGGATGATCGGCACCAGCGCCATGTAGGAATAGGCGGCGACCGAGATGGGGCCGAGCAGTTCAGGCGCGTATTGCGAGGCGACATAGATCGCCGTCGGGCCGTCGCAGGCGCCGATCACCGCGATGCTGACCGCATGAAGCTCCTTGAAGCCGAGCGCGAGCGCGAGCAGCAGCGTGAGGAAGATGCCGCACTGCCCGGCGGCGCCGAACAGCAGGATCTTCGGGTTCTCCAGCAGCGGCCCGAAATCGGTCATCGCCCCGATGCCGATGAAGATCAGGAGCGGAAACAGTTCGTTGGCTATCCCCGCATTGTAGATGGTGCGCAGAAAGCCGGTATCGTCCTTGGCCATCGCCTTCAGCGCATCGGGCGCGCTTGCGCCCATGGCGTCGACGACCTGCTTGGCGCCTGCATCGATGCCTTGATGCATCAGGTCGCTCAACGGAATGTTGACCAGCAGGCAGCCGAACCCGATCGGCACCAGAAGCAGCGGCTCGACGTCCTTCTTCACGCCGAGATAGATCAGCGTGCCGCCGATCATCAGCATGACGAGGTTTTTCAGGCCGCCGACCGTGAACAGGAAGGCGACACCCTCGGTCAGGCCCTGCAGGCCCGCTACGATACTCGAAAGCATGATGCCCCCTGCTTATGATGGCCTGGTCTGGTCGCGGTCCGCAGCGGCGGAATTGCTCTCCGGCCGCGCCGTCGGCGCGGCGCCGGCAGACAGGCGCGCCCGGACCGAGGAATGGATTGCGCCGTATCCTTGCGCAGCGATCCGCTCCAGCGCCGCACCCTGATGACGCATCCATGCGACGCCGGCGCGCTGCAACGGCACAAGCCGCTCCGTGCACTGCGAACGAATGGTCTCGAGCTGAAGCTTCTCACGCCATTGCGGTGGGATGCGGTCCAGCACATGCTGCGGAATGCGGTCCAGCGAAAAAATCTGCCAGAGGGACGGCACCTCTGCCGGCTCCAGCGGAAATAGCTTTTTCAAGAACTCGATCGACCAGATGAGAATGGCCAGCGTCAGAAAGGTGCCTCCGATCCCGACAATCATCATGGTGAGGCCGAATGCCAATTTGCTCATACGGGAGTGCCTCGTGCGGGACGCAGGCTTGAAGAGGTCGCGGCTCCAACAAAGGGCGAACAACCGACCCGCGCTGTCCCGGCAGAGCCGCGCTTCGTCCGAACCCTTTTCATTTTTTGCGGATCGCCCCCCGCCCCTGAATACATGCCCGGCTATCCCGTGGTGTCTTCAACGCCAGGATGCCTTCAGTCCGTGACGGTCTTAATCGCTGCCTGAGGCATCGCAAAGCGAAATTGCATCGCTCGCACACCGCCAGCGCGGCGCGCCGGCATGCTGCCGCGCGCAGCCGAAGGCTGGCAACAGCCCGTTGGCGCAACCCCGCCGTCCTACTCCAGCGGCACCGGCGGGTCGGGGTCCTCCGCCCAGGCCTCCGTTTGCGGCGCGGGATACTTCTTCAGCAGGCGGTGGCACAGGGCGACGTGCTCGGCCTCTTCCTCGGCGAACTCCTGCGCCATGTCCCGGATCTTCGAATCGTCCGTTGTCGCCACCACATGCTGGAAGTAGCCCAGCGCACGCTCCTCCCCCGCGAGCGCCATTTGCAGCGCGTGCCATGGCGTCATCAGGTAGTGCGCCTCGCCGAGATCGGCCTTTTCCGGG
>JAEULX010000170.1 GCA_016793685.1 Bradyrhizobiaceae bacterium | reverse complement strand
TTCGCCGCACAATTGCAGCCATCACAGCACAATAAAAGCGGATTCCGATTCTAACAGAACGGGTCCGCTCTCGCTCTTGCGTGTGTAGCCTATGAGTGCCGTGCAGCTGCGCCAGTTGGGCCTCGCCTTGATGTTGGTCGCCTTGCTCGGCGCGTCGCCGCCCGCCGAAGCGGCGCGTCGCGGACCGGCCGCGCGGCAGGTCCCCTCGCCGCCAGCGGAACTGTTCCAGCGCGAAGAGCCGGGCCCGCTGCGCATCCCGGATTCGCAGCTCGAGCCGATCGAATTCTCCGATCTGCCGAACTGGGCGAACGACGATCACGCGAGCGCGTTCGCTGCTTTCCTCGCGAGCTGCCGTCCGCTCGCTCACGCAAGCACGCGTGCGACCCCGCCCGACGCGGCGAACCCGCCGGCGTCGGACGCGCGTCCGGTTCGCCCGGCGCTCGGCGCGGTCTGCCGCCGCGCGCTTGCCGCCGGACCGTTGCGCGGGCAACGCGCGCGCCGGTTCTTTGAAGACAATTTCCGGCCGGTGCGCATCGTCAGGCTGGGCGAGACCGCCGGGTTCCTCACCGGGTATTATGAGCCGATCGTCGATGGATCGCGCTTCCCCACGGGCATCTTCAAGGTCCCGATCTATCGCCGCCCGCCGGACCTCGTCGCCCCCGACGCCCCGCCCGGCGCGAGCTTTCCCAATCGCGGCCGCGTCGTCCGCATCACGAGCACGGGGGAAAGCGTCCCCTATTACGACCGCGGCGAGATCGAGGACGGCGCGCTCGACGGACAGCATCTGGAAATCTGCTGGATCAAGGATCCGGCCGATGTGCTCACCATCCAGATCCAGGGCTCGGCGCGCGTGCGGCTCGAGGACGGCACCATGCTGCGCATCAATTACGATGGGCACAACGGCTATCCCTACACGGCCGTGGGGCGGGTGCTGATCGACCGCGGCATCATCCCGCGCGAGGAAATGTCGATGGCGCGCATCCGCGACTGGATGACGACGCATCGCGAGGAGGCCAAGGAGGTGCGGCGGCAGAACCGCTCCTATGTGTTCTTCCGCGTGGTCGGACTTACCGGGGACCGCGAACCGCTCGGCGGTCAGGGCGTACCGCTGACGCCGGGCCGGTCGATCGCGGTCGACCGGGCGCTCCATGTTTACGGAACGCCGTTCTTCATCGAAGCGGAGCTGCCGCTCGAAGGGGGGCGAGCGACCGATCCATTCCATCGCACCATGATTGCTCAGGATACCGGCTCGGCGATTGTCGGGCCGGCGCGCGCCGATCTCTATTTCGGCGCCGGCGACGATGCGGGGCGGATCGCCGGCCGCATTCGCCAGCCGGGGCGGTTCGCCATGCTGGTTCCGCGGGAGATCGATCCGGTCGCCGCGGGCGCGCGCATGCCGCTGCCGCAGGTGCGGCCGCCGCCCGAGCCGCCGAAGCGGGTCAAGACGCTGCGCCACAACGGTGGTAAGGCTTCGCGAACTCCGTCGCGGCATAGTCGCCGATGGAGAGCCTATCGCTGATCGCGGCGGCGGCCTGACACAAGTGGCGACGATGAGACGCAAGCTGACGGACGAAGAGCGTCGGCTCTGGGCGAATGCGATGCGCGCCGTGCGCCCGCTGCGGGGAGAGGGCGTACCGAGCGCCCCGCCCGAGGCGGAGACGCCGGCCGAGGTGGAGAGCAAGAGACGGCTGGCACACGCGGTTCTTGAACCGAGCCGGCCGGCTCACAGCGGTCCGCGGCAGACGCCCGCGATCGTCCCGCTGCCACGACGCGACAAGCAGCGGCTCGCCCGCGGGCATTCGGCGATCGATGCGCGGCTTGACCTCCACGGCCTGACCCAGGCCGAGGCCCACGCCGCGCTCGCCCGCTTCCTCGGGAGCGCACAGGCGCGCGGGGCAAAGTTCGTCCTGGTGATCACGGGGACCGGGGCACGCGGCGCGGCGAGCGAACGCGGCGTGTTGCGGCGCCAGGTGCCGCTGTGGCTCCATTTGCCCGAGTTCCGCTCCTATGTGGTCGGCTTCGAGACGGCCCACACCGGCCATGGGGGCGAGGGCGCGCTGTATATCCGGCTGCGCCGGTCGCGATCGGACGTGCTCTAATTGGGCAAGGCCGATCGGCTGCGCCCGCTTCGGGAGAAGCAGAGGTCAGCCGTTGTCAGCGATCAGGCAACGTCCGGCACCGGAGCGAACTTGCCGTCCTCCCCGAGCACTTCCAGCACGCCGCTGCGGATGCCGAAATAGCAGCCGTGCAGCCGCAGCGTTCCTGCTTCGGTCGCTTCCCGGACCCACCAGAATGTTTTCAGATTCTCGATCGACAGGCGCACGACCTCGTGTTCGCAGGCGAGCTGACGGTCATGAAGGTCAGGGCAGGCCATGACGCGCACGCGGGCGGGCTCGGCGATCTGCATCCACTGTCCGACGAAATCGCTTACGGTGGACGGCGTGCCTTCGAGCAGCGCCTTCACGCCGCCGCACTGGGCATGGCCCAGCACGACGATATCCTGCACCTGCAGCGCGCGGACGGCGAACTCGAGCGCGGCGCTGGTGCCGTGATAGGCGGCGTCCGGCGCGTAGGGCGGGACCAGATTGGCGACGTTGCGCACGATGAACATTTCGCCCGGCGCCGTGTCGAAAATCATGCTCGGATCGACCCGGCTGTCCGAGCAGGTAATGACCATGGTCGGGGGCCGCTGGCCGCTTGCGAGATGCTCGAACCGCTCCCGCTCCTGCGGCCAGTGCCCAGCCCGGAAACGCCGGTAGCCGGCGATCAATTCATCCATGGGTACAACTCCGTGCGCCGCTGCATCGCATATACTGCGTTGCATGATGTCAAGCGCCGGCGACAAGCCGCAGAAAAGATTTCTCGGCGGGGTGGCGGGGCCTGCGATCGGTGCGTCGGGGAGACAGCGGCGACGACAGGCGCATTGCTTACGGGCCGCCGGGCGACAGCGACAGTGTGGTCCGGGTCATGACCGGCGCGGCGGATGTCCGCCCGCTGCCCCGGCATCCGCTGCGGCGACCGCCGCCTGCTTGAACCCGGCCGCCGCGTCACCGGCCGCCTGCGCCAGCAGGCTCGACCCGGCCATTCCGGCAAACAGCATGCGCAGACGGTTCTGCGCGGCAGGGTCGCCGGGCTGGCCGGCCAAGTCTTCGAACGTCTCGAACAGGCGGCGCACCCCCGTCGCATAGGCTTGGCGCAGCGGATCCTCGGGGTTGCGCCGGCCGACCTCGGCCGCAAATGCGATCATCGGGCAGGTTCGCTCTGGTGCTCTGGGGGCGAGATACTGCGCGGCGAGCGCGCCGGGGACGTCCCGGCCGTCGCGTCGCGCTTCCTCGGCTGCCCGCCGCCAAAAACGGATCGCCTGTTCGAACGCAAACGTGCAGGCCTCGGCGGCCAGCGCGTCCTTGCTGGCGAAGTGGCGGTAGAAACCGCCCTGCGTCAAACCCGCGGCTTTCATCACGTCGCCGATGCTGACCGCTTCTATGCCGCGCGCGCGGAACAAGCCGCTTGCGATCTCCACAATCCGGGCCCGGTTGGCGTCGGCTTGCTGGCGGCTGGATCGACCCACAACGGCTCCGTCAAATTAGATGTTGACTACCCTCTATTTCAGAATAGATGTCAACGGAAATCTAATCAAGCCGGGCGCGAGCCCCGCGCATGGATGACGGCGATGGAAGCAGCACTCGAAACAGCGGTCGATAACGAGGTCAGCTATTTTCTGGACGATCTGCATGTCGGCCAGCGCTTCACCAGCGGGCGGTATCGTGTCGATGCGGACGAGATCAAGCGATTTGCCCGGGAATTCGATCCGCAGCCCTTTCATCTCGAAGAGGAAGCCGGGGCGGACTCGGTCTTCGGCGGCCTCGCGGCGAGCGGCTGGCACACGGCCGCCATGACGATGCGGCTGCTTGCCAAGGGCGGTCTGCCGCTCGCCGGCGGAATCATCGGGGCCGGCGGCGACATCGCATGGCCGCAGCCGACGCGTCCGGGCGACGAGCTTCACGTGGTCAGCGAGGTGAAGGAGATCATTCCGTCCCGCTCCAAGCCCGATCGCGGCATCGTTGTCATGCGCAGCGAGACCCGCAATCAGCGCGACGAGGTGCTGCAGGTCGTCACGGCGCGGCTGATCGTGCCGCGGCGGGCGTGAGCCGCCGGTTCCGCCTCCTACAGGATGAAACGGCTGAGGTCGGCGTTTTTCGCAAGATCGGCCACCCGGCTCGTGACATAGCCGCCGTCGATGGTCACGGTCTCGCCCGACCGGTCGGGGGCGGTGAAGGAGATGTCGTCGAGCACGCGCTCCATCACGGTCTGCAGACGGCGTGCGCCGATATTCTCCACCGTCGAATTGACCTGCACCGCGATGTCGGCGATGGCGTCGATCGCGTCGGAGGAAAACTCGAGCGTCACGCCTTCGGTCGCGAGCAACGCGACATATTGCTTGATCAGCGACGCCTCGGTTTCGGTGAGGATGCGGCGGAAGTCGTCGCGGGTCAGCGGCTTGAGCTCGACACGGATGGGCAGCCTGCCTTGCAGCTCCGGCAGCAGGTCCGACGGCTTCGAGAGATGGAACGCGCCGGAGGCGATGAACAGAATATGGTCGGTCTTCACCGTGCCGTGCTTGGTCGACACGGACGTGCCTTCGATCAGCGGCAGAAGGTCGCGCTGCACGCCCTCGCGTGAGACATCGGCGCCGACGCGGCCTTCGCGGCCCGCGATCTTGTCGATCTCATCGAGAAAGACGATGCCGTTGTTCTCGACCGCCTTGATCGCCTCCTGCACGAGCTGATCCTGGTCGAGCAGCTTGTCCGATTCTTCGTTGATCAGGATCTCGTAGGACTCCTTCACGTTGACCCGGCGCGTCTTGGTGCGGCCGCCGCCGAGCTTGCCGAAAATGTCGCCGATCGAGATCGCGCCCATCTGCGCTCCCGGCATCCCGGGAATCTCGAACAGCGGCATCCCGCTGCCGGCGGCCTGCACCTCGATTTCGATCTCCTTGTTATCGAGGTCGCCCGCCCGCAGCTTCTTGCGGAACGTATCCTTGGTGGACGCGCTCGCGCCCGCGCCCACCAGCGCATCGACGACGCGCTCCTCGGCGGCGAGATGGGCGCGCGCCTGCACTTCCTTGCGCTTCTTCTCGCGGGCGAGCGAAATGCCGACCTCCACGAGGTCGCGCACGATCTGCTCGACATCGCGTCCGACATAGCCGACTTCGGTGAATTTGGTCGCTTCGACCTTGATGAAGGGCGCGCCCGCGAGCTTGGCGAGGCGGCGCGAAATCTCGGTCTTGCCGACGCCGGTGGGGCCGATCATCAGGATATTCTTCGGCATCACCTCTTCGCGCAGGCGATCATCGAGCTGCAGCCGGCGCCAGCGGTTGCGCAACGCGATCGCGACGGCGCGCTTGGCGTCGCCCTGCCCGATGATGTAGCGGTCGAGTTCGGAAACGATTTCTCGGGGGGAAAAGTCGGTCATCAGTCCTGTGGTGATTTCGCTCTCCGCGGTCAATGGGAGAGGGAGGTCGAGGCACTGCTAAGGTAAGCCGCGGGCGGGGTATTGGAAGGGGGAGGCGGATCCTCGCCGGTTGCGGATCATCAGACGCCCACCGCCGCCGCACAAGGGGAAAGCGCGCCGAACGCTCAGGTCGTCAGCGTTTCCACGGTCACGCTGCGGTTGGTGTAGACGCAGATATCGGCGGCGATGTCCAAGGCTCTGCGAACGATCGCCTCGGCGTCGAGGTCGGTGTCGATCAGGGCGCGCGCGGCCGCAAGCGCGTAGTTGCCGCCCGAGCCGATGCCCATGACCCCTTTCTCCGGCTCGAGCACGTCGCCGGTGCCGGTGAGCACCAGCGAGGCCTGCGCATCGGCGACGATCATCATCGCTTCGAGGCGGCGCAGATAGCGATCGGTGCGCCAGTCCTTGGCGAGTTCGACCGCCGCGCGCATGAGCTGACCGGGATACTGTTCGAGCTTGGCCTCGAGGCGTTCGAACAAGGTGAAGGCGTCGGCGGTCGCGCCGGCGAAGCCGCCGATCACGTCGCCTTTGGCGAGCCGCCGCACTTTTTTGGCGTTCGCCTTGATGATGGTCTGGCCCATCGAAACCTGGCCGTCGCCGCCGACAGCGACGACGCCGTTCTTGCGAACGGTGAGAATCGTGGTGCCGTGCCAGAGGCCGGCTGAACTGTCCTGCATCACTGTCGAAACCTCGCGTAGGCGAGATTTAGGGACGGAACGCGCGCGATGCAAACGCGGCCGATGCGGCTGGCGGCGGCGGCGCGGGCGCGGTTCTCCTTTGATGCCCGCACTTTCTGCGGCGAACCTGTTTCCCCTTCGCGGGAAAATGCTCTAAAACGCCCGCCAGCCGCAGGTAAGAGGCCTTCGATGCGTAAAGCCGCTGTAAAGCGCACGACCAAAGAAACCGACGTTGAGGTCGCACTCGATCTCGACGGCGCCGGCGCCGCCACGATCGCGACCGGCGTCGGCTTTCTCGACCACATGCTCGACCTGTTCGCGCGCCATTCGCGCATGGATCTCACGGTCAAGGCGAAAGGCGACCTGCATATCGACCAGCACCACACCACCGAGGACGTCGGGATAACGCTCGGGCAGGCGCTCAAGCAGGCGCTCGGCGACATGGCCGGGATTACCCGCTACGCCGATGTGCATGTTCCAATGGACGAAACGCTGACGCGCGTGGCGCTCGATATCTCCGGGCGGCCATTCCTCGTGTTCAAGGTCGCATTCTCGCACGGGAAGATCGGCACGTTCGATACCGAACTGGTGCGCGAATGGTTTCAGGCGTTCGCCATGCATTCGGGGATTACGCTGCACGTCGAGACCTTATACGGCACGAACGATCATCATATATCGGAGTCGTGCTTCAAGGGGCTGGCGCGGGCTTTGCGCGCGGCGGTCGCGATCGACCCGCGGGCAAAGGGCGAGGTGCCTTCGACCAAA
Source organism: Bradyrhizobiaceae bacterium (assembly GCA_016793685.1). Lineage (GTDB taxonomy): Bacteria > Pseudomonadota > Alphaproteobacteria > Rhizobiales > Xanthobacteraceae > Rhodoplanes. The sequence goes on along the minus strand of JAEULX010000170.1, from coordinate 5,041 downwards.
GGAACGCTGGGCGGATGACGCCGGCTGGACGGCGCTGATCCGCGTGCTAGGGGTCGCGAGGACGCAAGCGGCTTGCCGGCACGCCCGCAGCCCGCACGCTCGGCAGCGCCCCGCATCTGCAAACCAGCGCGCCTTTCGAGGATGGTCAGAGAGTGAGCGAGCTAACGACCAGCGAGGTTGGCCACATGGCGGTTTATTCGGTATTGGAGCCGCCCGCGCGATCCGGCGGCGGTGACGCTGCGGAACGCTTCGTCTTCGTGCGCGACGGCTTCAGCTGGGCGGCGTTCTTCTTCGGGGGGCTGTGGATGCTCTGGCACCGGTTGTGGCTGGCGCTGCTCGGCTATCTCCTCGTCGTCGGCGCGCTGGAAATCCTGCTGCGGTCGCTCGGAGCCACGGCGGGCTCGCGCGTCCTGGTCGCTTTCCTCATTGGTTTGCTGGTGGGCCTGGAAGCGTCGAGCCTGCGGCGGTGGACGCTGATCCGGCGCGGCTGGCGCGATCACGGCATCGTCGTCGGGGAGGACCTCGAAAGCGCCGAGCGGCGATTCTTCTCGGTCTGGACCGGGTCGGAGGCGGCGAACCGGGCGCCCGCACCCGCCGCCGTCGGCTTTCCGCAGGCGCGCGCGCCAAAAGGCGTGCTCGGGATGTTTCCTCAGCCGGGGGGAAGCCGATGAGCGTCGCTATCGTCGATTACGGCTCGGGCAACCTGCACTCGGCGGCGAAGGCGTTCGAGCGCGCCGCCCGCGAGAGCGGACACGATCAGCCGATCGTGGTCACCAGCGATCCCGACGTGGTCCGCCGCGCCGGACGCGTCGTGCTGCCCGGCGTCGGCGCGTTCGCCGACTGCCGCCGCGGCCTCGACGCCGTGCCCGGCATGGTGGAGGCCCTGAACGAAACGGTGCGCGAAAAGGGCCGCCCATTCCTCGGTATCTGCGTCGGCATGCAGCTCATGGCGGAGCGCGGCCGCGAATATACGGTGACGGAGGGTTTGGGTTGGATTAAGGGAGAGGTCGACCGGATTACCCCGCGCGATCCGACGTTGAAAATCCCGCACATGGGTTGGAACACCCTCGATCCGGCGCGGGACCACCCCTTGCTCGAAGGCATCGGGCTCGGGCCGGAAGGTTTGCACGCCTATTTCGTGCACAGCTTCCACCTCAACGTCGCCGATCGTTCCAACCTCGTCGCCGAGGCGGACTATGGCGGACCGGTCACCGCGCTCGTTGCCTGTGGCACCGCCGCCGGCACGCAATTCCATCCCGAGAAGAGCCAGCGGCTCGGACTCAAGCTGATCGCCAACTTCCTGCGGTGGACGCCGTAAACGCAAACTCGCCTAAGAGGGCGCCCGTGATCCTTTTTCCCGCGATCGATCTCAAAGACGGTCTGTGCGTCCGCCTTGAGCAGGGCGACATGGCGCGTGCGACCGTGTTCAACCGCAATCCGGCCGAGCAGGCGCGCACCTTCGAGGAGGCCGGATTTGAATACCTGCACATCGTCGATCTCGACGGCGCTTTTGCCGGCCGGCCGGTCAATGCGTCGGCGATCGAACGCATTCTCGAGTCCGTCGCGATTGCGGTCCAGCTCGGCGGCGGGATTCGCGACCTTCCGACGATCGAAAGCTGGCTCGGCAAGGGTGTCACCCGGGTGATTATCGGCACGTCCGCGGTCCGCAACCCTCAACTGGTGAAAGATGCCGCCAAGGCGTTTCCCGGGCGGGTGGCGGTCGGCCTCGATGCTCGCGCCGGCCGGGTCGCCGTCGAAGGCTGGTCGGCACAGGCGGATTTGCCTGCGCTCGATCTTGCCCGCCGTTTCGAGGACGCCGGCGTCGCCGCCATCATCTATACCGATGTGGCGCGGGACGGCATGCTGACAGGCCTCGGCCTCGACGCCACGATCGCGCTCGCCGAGGCGATTTCGATCCCGGTCATCGCCTCGGGCGGGCTTGCCTCGATCGAGGACGTCAAGCAACTGGTCGAACCGCGCGCACAGAAACTCGCGGGCGCGATCGCGGGCCGCGCGCTCTATGACGGCAGGCTCGACCCCGCCGAAGCGCTTCAGGTGATCCGTAAGGCGCGGCGGCAAGCCGCCGAAGGACTTGCGCGCCGATGACGCTTTCCCGCGGGCTCAAGATCGCTCTTGTAGCGATTCTGGCCATCGCGGCCGCGCCGTTTGTGCTTGCGCTGGGGGCGAGCTCGATCGCGACGGTGCTGGGGTGCGAGCTCAACGAGGCCGACGTGCATTCCTGCGCGGTCTTCGGCGTCGATCTCGGCTACCCGCTGTATGCGGCGGGATTGACCGGCCTGATCCTGCTGTTCGGATTACCGATCGCGGGGATCGCTTTTTTGATCTGGTTGGTTGTTGCCGCCGGCGCCTTGTTCTTAAGGTGGCGGCGCTTGGATTATTGAGTTGGGGCCATGTTCAAGGTTCGCGTCATCCCGTGTCTCGATGTCAAGGACGGCCGCGTCGTCAAAGGAATCAATTTCGTCAATCTGCGCGACGCCGGCGATCCGGTGGAAGCCGCGATCGCCTATGACGCCGCCGGCGCCGACGAACTGTGCTTTCTCGACATCACCGCGAGCCACGAAAACCGCGGCATCATCCTCGATGTGGTGCAGCGGACGGCGGAGGCCTGTTTCATGCCGCTCACGGTCGGTGGCGGGGTACGCACGATCGAGGACATCCGCGCGCTGCTCTCCTCGGGCGCCGACAAAGTCTCGATCAATACGGCGGCGGTGAATAATCGCAGGTTTGTGCAGGAAGCCGCCGAGAAATTCGGCGACCAGTGCATCGTCGTGGCGATCGACGCCAAGCGCGTCTCCGCCCCTGGCGAGGCTGACCGGTGGGAAATCTTCACCCACGGCGGCCGGCGGCCGACCGGCATCGATGCGGTCCACTACGCCAAAGAGGTTGTGGCGCTCGGGGCGGGCGAAATCCTGCTGACGTCGATGGACCGCGATGGAACGAAGCTGGGCTTCGATATCCCCCTCACCCGGACGATCGCCGACGCGGTGCCGGTGCCGGTCATCGCTTCGGGCGGGGTCGGCACGCTCGACCATCTGATCGACGGCATCCGCGACGGCCACGCCACCGCCGTGCTCGCCGCGTCGATCTTTCACTTCGGGGAACATACCATTCGCGCGGCAAAAGAACATATGGCGCACGCAGGGTTGCCGATGCGGCTCGATTTCTGAAGGTTTTCTCTCCCCGTCCGCGCACGAAGGTGCTATCTCCACCCGCCATGCCCAGCTTCACGCTCCATGATCTCGAGCAAAGGGTCGCCGAACGCGCCAAGGCGAACGCCGATTCGTCCTATACGCGCAAGCTGTTGGATCGGGGTCCGGCGTACTGCGCCAAGAAGCTGGGCGAGGAAGCGATCGAAACCGTGATGGCGGCGACCAGCGAACGGCGCGACAGAGTAATCGCGGAGTCCGCTGATCTGCTGTATCATCTGCTCGTCCTTCTCAAGTCGCGCGGCATCAAACTTGCCGAAGTCGAAGCCGCCCTCCAATCCCGCACCTCCCAATCAGGTCTCCAGGAAAAGGCCGCACGCAAGGATCAGTGACCGGATGGATCAAGTAATCGAGCTACCGTCTGAGGATCACCTTTCTCCCTACCGTACTTTTTCTCGCGACGAATGGGCGGCGCTGCGCGAAGATTGGCCGATGACCCTCAAGCCGAGCGAAGTGAAACGGCTTCGCTCGCTGCATGATCGGCTCGATATGGACGAGGTCAGGGAGATTTATCTTCCGCTGTCCCGTTTGCTGTCGCTCTATGTTGCGGCGACCCAGCGGCTGTTCCGGGTGCAGCAGCGTTTCCTCAACACCAGAGACGCCAAGATGCCGTATGTGATCGGCGTCGCCGGCTCGGTCGCGGTCGGCAAGTCGACCACGGCGCGCGTGCTGCAGGCGCTGCTTGCGCGTTGGCCGAACATGCCCAAGGTCGATCTGATTACCACCGACGGCTTTCTGTTTCCCAACGAGGTGCTCATTCGCGACGGCTTGATGGAGCGAAAGGGCTTTCCGGAAAGCTATGACGTCTCCGCGCTTCTACAGTTTCTCTCCGACATCAAGGCGGGGCGGCGAGGTGTGCGCGCCCCGGTCTATTCGCATCTCATCTATGACGTTCTTCCCGACGAATGGCTGGTGATCGACCGGCCGGACATTCTCATCGTCGAGGGCGTCAATGTGCTACAGGCCGGCCGGGCGCCGCGGGGCGGTGAAGCGGTGCCGTTCGTGTCCGACTTCTTCGATTTCTCGGTCTATCTCGACGCCGACGAAAACGTGCTGCGCCGCTGGTATGTCGATCGCTTTCTCGCCTTGCGAGGCACGGCCTTCAGCGACCCCAAATCCTATTTCAATCGCTATTCGAAGCTGACCAACGCCGAGGCGATCAACACGGCCACCTCGATCTGGAACCGGATCAATCTGGTCAATCTGTACGAGAACATCCAGCCGACACGGCAGCGGGCCGACCTGATCCTGAAAAAGAGTGAGACGCACGCGATCCAGGAAGTCGCGCTGCGGCGGCTCTAGTCCGAACTTCCCTCTTTCAAAATGACAAGCCATTGATCTCGCTTTCGTTTGTCGAGGGCGAGGGGTCGGTTACTGGGTACGATCCGGGTTGATGGCGAGGAGTTCGAAGGCGCGGCTCTGGATTGGGGTTGGCCTGGTGTGGAGGGTGAGGACGTATTTCTCATTGAGGGCGGTGGTCGCCTGGATCCTGCAATAGGTGGCGAGATCGGCGAGGAGGCTCTGGAAGCTGTGCACCGGCAGGCCGTCGTCGATGCGGCCAGTCGTCTGCTTGCGCTTGGCGGCGTCGGAGCGCTCGGCTTTGGCCACGATGCTGGCGCGCATTGCGGCGGCGGCCTCATGATCGGTCTCGTCGTAGAGCATGGGGGCGAGCCTGGCGCGCATGTGATGCTCGACGTGATAGGCGAGCATGCACAGGAAGACGTGGGCGCGCACGCGCGGCGCGGTCCAGTGGAAGATCGGACGCAGATGGATGTCGACGGTCTTCAAGGAGCGGAACGCGCGCTCGACCTGGG
>JAEULX010000121.1 GCA_016793685.1 Bradyrhizobiaceae bacterium | reverse complement strand
CGCCTGCTTTCGCGCAGGCGCGAAAGCGCCGCCGCGTAGGTTCGCGCGAGCGCAGGCGCGAGCCCCTGAAACGGCTCGTCGAGCAGGATCGCCCGCGTTCCGACCATCATCGCGCGTCCCAGCGCGACCATCTTTCCTTGTCCGCCGGAGAGATAGCCGGCGGGCCGCCGGCGCAGTTCGGCCACCTCCGGCAGCAGCGCATAGATCTCGTCGAGCCGGCGGCGGCGTTCGCCGGCGGCGAGGCGCAGCGCGATGGCGGGAAGCAGGATATTGTCCTCGACCGAGAACTCGGAGATGAGCCGCCGGTCCTCCGGCGCATAGCCGATGCCGAGCATCGCGCGCTGATGCGACGCGAGCGTCGACAGATCGATATCGTCGAGGAAGATGCGGCCGCCCTCGAGGGGGAGCAGACCCATGATGCTGCGCAGGGTGGTGGTTTTTCCCGCGCCGTTGCGGCCGATCAGCACCGTCGTCCGCGCGCGTTCGATCGCCATGGCGACGCCGCGGAGCACGAGCTGCTCCTCGATGCGGACCCGCACATCCTCCAATCGCAGCATCAGGCTACCCCGACGACCCGTTCGATCACGCTCGGATTGTACAAGACTTCGCTCGGATGGCCGCTGGCGACGACCCGGCCCGTGTCCCACACGAACACCCGGTCGGCGTAGCGTTCGACCACGTCCATGTCGTGTTCGACGAACAGGGCCGTGATCTGCTCGGCGCGCAGCATGGCGACGATGGTGTCCATCAGCGGCGTCTTTTCCGCGGTGCTGACGCCGCTGGTCGGTTCGTCCAGCAGCAGGAGCCGCGGCTTGAGCGCGATGGCGATGGCGATGTCCGCAAGCTTTCTCAGGCCTTCGGGCAGCACCGCCGTCGGCTGGTCGGCGGAATCGTTGAGCGCCAGAAGGTCGAGAATGCGCAGGGCCGCTTCGCGATAGGTCTCGCGGTTGAGCGGACCGATCGGCTGCCAGATGTCGCTCTGTGCGGCGACGGCAAGCATCACGTTTTCCAGAACCGAGTGGCCGGTGAACAGTTGCGGGATCTGAAAGGCGCGGGCGATCCCGCGGCGGGTGATCTTGCGCGGCGGCAGGCGGGTGATCGGCTCGCCGTCGAATAAGACGGTGCCGCGCGTCGGGATCACGTATCCGGTGCAGAGATTGATGAACGTGGTCTTTCCCGACCCGTTGGGCCCGATGATCGCCACGACCTCTCCCGCGTGGATGTCAAGCTCGACGCCGTCAGCGGATTTGACCCCGCCGAAATTCACATGGAGGTCGCGCACGGAGAGAATGGGCCTCATGCCTTGGGCCTCCGCATCCGCGTTTCGGTTCTCTGGAGAATGCCAAAAAGTCCTTCCGGCAGAAAGAAGATCACCACCAGGAGCGAAATGCCGATGATCGCATTCCAGGCGTCGGCCGCAAAGCCGACCGCGAAGGTGCGCACCAGTTCGAGAAAGAACGCGCCGATGAACGGCCCGGGCACGCCGCTGATTCCGCCGAGCACGGCGATCAGAATGAGCTGCCCCGACAACGTCCAGTACGAGAACTCCGGCACGACGTGACCGATCGCGACCGCCGAAAGCGCGCCGCCGGCGCCGGCGAGCGCCGCGGACGCGACATACGCGACCAGCAGGACGCCGCGCGCCGAGACTCCGAGAAATTCGAGCCGCACTTCGTTGGTCTCGATGGCGCTGAGCGCCTGGCCGAGCGGGCTCTTCAGGTACCGGTCCACGGCGAGCGCGGCGCCGACCATGAGCACGATCGCGATCAACTGCAGGGCCTGTTCGAACGCCGGGCGGCTGAGCTCCATGCCGAGCAGCGTCGGGGTCATGACGCGCATGCCGTCGGTGCCGCCGGTCAGGTGATAGAGCTTCGACAACAGGGTGAAGAACACCATCGAGACGGCGAGGTTGAGCATCGCGAAGAAAATGCCGCGGTAGCGCACCATGAAGGCGCCGACGACAAGCCCGGCGGCCGCCGTGATGAAGGTCGCGCAGACGAACAGCGTGATCAGTTCGTTGATCTTGCCGCGCATCAGAAACGCCGTCGCATAGGCGCCGATGGCGAAAAACAGCGCGTGCCCGATTGAAATCATGCCGCCGCGAAGCAGGATCGCCACCCCAAGCGCCGCGAGGCCCTTTCCAATGGCGACGGTGAAGACAAATCCCAGCCACGACACCGCAAGCGGCAGGAGGCCAACAATCACGGCTATACCGATGAGATATCGGACGACCACGTCAGATCCGCCTGAGACCGATGGAGCCGAAGAGTCCGTAAGGACGCACGAGCAGCACCGCGAGCATTACGATATACGGCACGACGGGCTGAAATTCCGGAAAGAAGTAGATCGCAGCCGAGCGCGTGAGCCCGACCAGGATCGCAGCGAGCGCGGCTCCTTCGATCTGCCCCAGGCCGCCGATGGCGGCGACGGCAAAGGCGAGAACGATCGTCTCCGCGCCGAGCCCGGGGGATACGCCCACGGTGGGCGACGCCAGCGCGCCGCCGAGAGCGGCGAGAAAAACGCCGAGCGAGAACGCAAGCATGAACACGCGCGACGCATCGATTCCGACGGCGCGCGCGATTTCCTGGTCGGCCACGACGGCGATGATCAGCTTGCCGACGCCGGTGTGCTTGAGCAGAAGACGCAGGCCGATCGCGACCAGGACCGCGAGCGCGATCAGCAGCAGCTGATAGTTCAGATAGACGATGCCGGCGATCTGGGTCGTGCCGAGCAGCGTCATCGGCGCGTCCTGAGAATAGGACTGCACGCCGAAGATCAGCTTTTGCGCGTCTTCGAGAATGAGGAAGAGGCCGAAAGTGACGAGGATCTGCAGCGCTTCCGAGCGGCCATAGGTCCACCGCAACAGCGTTCGCTCGATCAAGGGGCCCAGCGCCAGGGTGACGATGATGGGGCTGATCAGGAGGGCCAGGAAACTAAGGGCGGGCCAACCGCGGCCCGCCACAAAGGTTCCGATCACCACGCTCAGATAGGCTCCGAGCGAATAAAAGCTCCCATGCGCAACGTTGAGAATGTGCAGGACGCTGAACACGAGCGTCAGGCCGACCGCGACGAAGAAGATGAGCGCCGCGTCGGCGAGGCCATCGACGATCAGCGGCGCATAGTTTGCAAACATCGTCGTGCGTATGCGCGTGGTTCAAAGCCCGGTCTATTTGTACGAACCGGGCTTCGGCAGGGTTGCGAGAACTGACGGATTGAGCTTCGCGATCCAGGCAAGGGGATCGACGCCGACCGGCGGGGTTACGAGACTCGCCTGGTAGCGAACCATGTCGCCCATGATGGGAAACGGATGGCCCGAGTCCTTGGTCGTCATGCCGATGACCTGATCGACAAGCCCGTCATTGTCGTCACGAAGCTCGATCGTTCCCGTGAGCGTCTCCGTCTTGAGATTCTTGGCGGCGGCCACGAGATCGTCGCGGGTCGGCCACTTGCCCTTCGTGTCCGCGAGCGCCTTGCCGTACACGACCTTCACCGCGTTGATCGTGTTGGCCATCTTGAACGCCGGGAACACCGGGTATTCGTTGAAGCGCTTGCGGTAGGTTTCGACGAATTCCTTGGTCTGCGGATTCTTCTGCGAGTCGGGCGACAGCCACCAGCCGTCGCCGATCACCCCAACGATGACGCCGTCGGGAAGCAGCGTGCCGACGCGCTGCAGAATCGACTCGCCGAGAGCCAGGATGACCTTGCTGCGCGTGAACAGTTCGCGCGGCGCGGCCTGGCGCACGAAATTCTCGAGATCGGCGCCCCAGAGGTTGGAGAAGATGACGTCGGGCTGCGCCGTGACCAGCCGCGAGATCTCGGTATTGTAACTGGGCGAGCCGAGTTTGGGGAAAAGCTCGGCGACGACCTCGACGTCGGGCTTCAGCGCCTTCATCGCGGCGGTGAAGATTGCAGCGGCGTCGCGCCCGAACGCATAGTCGGGATTGATGATCGCGATGCGCTTGACGTCAGGCTTCACCGACAGGAGGTAAAGCGCCGAGGCGACGAATTCCGGCACCGTGCTGGAGTTGGTGCGGAACACATATTTGTACTTGTCCTTCAGGAACAGCTGGTGAGTGTCGCAGTTCCACATGAAGGTCGGCATCTTCAGCTGCTCGGCGACTGGCGCGAGAGCGAGGCAGTTGCCGCTCGACAGGGCCGCCACCATCACCTGATTGTTCTGGTCTGCCGCCAGCCTGCGGAATTCGGCGACGACGCCTTCCGTGCCTTGGCCTTCGTCGACATAGGTCGGCTTGATCTTGACGCCGCCGATGCCGCCGGCCGCGTTGATCTGTTCGATCACGAGCTCGGCCGCATTGCGCCCGGGCATTCCATAGGCCGCAGCCGGCCCGGATGTGAACGTGAATACGCCGAAGCCGACTTCGCTCGGCTTGTCGGACTGCGCTGTGGCCGGCATCGCAAGCACAAGCAACGCCACGGCAGCAGCAGCAAATGTCTTGAGATGAATCATCGGGTCTCCTCCGCTGGGGGGGCCCGCGTCGTTTCGACGAGGGCCGCTATTCATCAACCCGCGCTTGTTGCGAACAATCGGACCGGTCGCAGAATCTCAGCGCCGGCTCAGGATTTGCCGAATTGTTCGGCGTTTAGGAACGCATAGGCCCATACTGATGTCAAGGTGATATTTCAGTCTTGCGAAGATCAAAACAGCAGCAATCGTTATGTCCGCGTCGAAGCGTAAACTGGAGTGATTGCGCAGCCAAACCTTTTCGTCGGCAGACGCGCGCGACGGACGCGGCGGCTAATAGTCCCGCCCGCGAGAGCGAGCCCCGGTTCGATCGAATCCGGCCCCGCAACATTTCTCATTGCGTTGTCGCATTTTCTGACGGCGAACCGGAATCCACTCCGGATCAAGTCCGAGGGCATGCTTCGCCTGAAAATGCTGCAACGCCGATACCTCTGCGCGCGCGACAGCGCCGGCGGCCGGCGAGAAGACGCATTCGTCGCAGCTGGCCCGAAGCCCTGCAAATTGGGCTATGTCCTTTCGTCGTCTGCGGCCGCAGCGGCGTCGGTTACGCGATAACAGCGTCCGCAAGCGGCCGCGCTCCGTGATGCGGACTTTGCAGCGCGCCCGGTAAATGCGGCGACAACCATCCGGCCTCGGCGATGATCGTCACCGCGAGTTTTCTTCGTCGTCAGCAGGGTCAACTTGGTGCTTGCAACGACGATGCCAGCCGCAGGCCGATCGCCGCAGCGATGATGCGGCATCTTTCAGGGGCGCATCGCGGAAAGGCGAGATCAGCAGGGAGGGCTGGCGCGTTTAACCTGGGCCGCGGCCCACCGCATCGGGTCTGCGCCGGGGGAGGTCCCCATCGGGGGCCAATGTCGCAGAGGGGCGCTGGAGAAAAGAGTTTCGGAGAAGGTCGCCGATTTTGCGGAACGCATCGGCTGCTGCCTCGGGCAGCAGCCGATCCTGTCCCGGCAGCGCTGTGCGCGCCGTTGCTCAATAGTAGGGAAGAGGACCGGTGTCGCGCATCTTATTCTCCATCACCCGTCCAGCCAGGGCTTTACCTAGGGAGGCTAGGCCTATTTTTCCAGGGCCCGATCCGGGGCTGCAGCCCGCGCATCGGCGAGGGTCGAAAGTGGGAACAGGCGCATCCTCCTTGCGGCGACGGCGATGGGACCTGCCGGCGTAAGCGTGCCGGCGCGAAAGGCGGGCATCGACGCGTTCGGGATGAGCGGGCGCCCTGACAGAAAATAGGGGTTCCCGCAAAACCGAACGGCGGGCCAAACGAGGCCCGCCGCCTGGATCAGGCAAGTCAATCCGCCGCGGCACGCATGGGCGCAGCGGTCAACGGAGGCTAGTGTCCGCCCGCCGCCATGTGCGCGCCTGCGCCCCAGATATAAATGCAGGCGAACAGGAACACCCACACCACGTCGACGAAGTGCCAGTACCACGCGGCGAATTCGAAGCCGAGGTGATGATCCGGCGTGAACTGGCCGGCGAAGGCGCGGATCAGGCAGACGATCAGAAAGATCGTCCCGATGATCACATGGAAACCGTGGAAGCCGGTCGCCATGAAGAAGGTCGCGCCATAGATGTTGCCGGAGAAGCCGAAGGTGGCGTGCGAGTATTCGAAGGCCTGCACCGAAGTGAAGATCAGCCCGAGCAGCACGGTGCAGATGAGACCCCATTTGAGGCCCTGCCGGTCGCCTTCCAGCAAGGCGTGGTGCGCCCAGGTGACCGTGGTGCCCGAGGTCAGCAGGATCAGCGTGTTGAGGAGCGGCAGGTGCCAGGGGTTGAAGGTCTCGATGCCCTTGGGCGGCCAGACCCCGCCGATGAACTCGGTGCGCAGGATTTCCTTGGGCACATCGGGGAACAGCGCCACGTTGAAGTAGGCCCAGAACCACGCGACGAAGAACATCACCTCCGAGGCGATGAAGAGGATCATCCCGTAGCGATGGGAAATCTGCACCACCTGGGTGTGGAAGCCGCCATATTCCGCCTCGCGGATGACGTCGCGCCACCAGCCGATCATCGTGTAGAGGATGCCGAGCACGCCGATGCCGAACACGATCGGCGCGGCGGCGAAATAGTTGTGCATCCAAAAGATGGCGCCGACCGCCATGATGAAAGCGGACAGCGAACCGACCACGGGCCAGGGGCTCGGATCGACCAGGTGGTAATCGTGATGTTTTGTTGTCGCCTGGGCCATCTTGTTCTTCTCCGTCGTCAATCCTTTGCCACGCCCGCAAACGCTGCGTGCGCGTGAATTTCAAATGCGCCCGGGCGAGGCCGCGCGGGCATTGGTCGCCACGCCCTGTTGCGGTTCGGGCGATGGGTAGAAGGTGTAGGACAGGGTGATCGTGTTGAGGTCGGCCTGGTCCGGGTCGTTGGCGAGGGCGGGATCGACGTAAAAGACGACCGCCATTTCGCGCCGCTCGCCCGCCTTCAGGACCTGCTCGGTGAAGCAGAAGCAGTTGATCTTGGTGAAATAGCCGCCGGTCTGCGGCGGCGTGACGTTGTACGAGGCAAGACCCGCGGTGTCGCGCGCCGACTGGTTGACGACGTTGTAGTAGATCGTCACGACCTCGCCGAGCCGCACGTCGACCGAGCGGACTTCCGGCTCAAAGCGCCACGGCAGGCCGCGACTGACGTTGGCGTCGAAGCGCACCGTGAGCTTGCGGTCGAGCACATGGCCCGGCGCGGCGCTCGCGACCTGCGGCGTGCCGCCGAAGCCGGTCACCCGGCAGAACAGGTTGTAAAGCGGCACGGACGCATAGGCGGCGCCGATCGACAGTCCGACCACCCCGCCGCAGATCAGCGCCACCACGATGTCGCGCCGCGTTTTCGGCCGCGCGCCCGGTCGGTCGCTCGGCTCCCGCGGGTCCGGCATCCATGAGCGGGGATCTTGCATGCTATAACGCTTCACATTGGCCTCATCAGCGCGCCGGATCCGACCTTGACGAGCGTCACCGCATAGAACAACAGCACGAGAGCTCCGAGAACGAGCGCTATGGCGACCGACCGCGCGCGCCGCCGTCGCTTCTGCTCCGCGGTAAGCACGATCCCGTCATCGCCGTCTCCGTTCACGCTCATTCCGCTCACCCGGCGGCGCCTACCGGCCACTGTGCGAGCCAATGGTCGACAAGAAGCACCGCAAACAGCGTAAACAGATACAGCAACGAAAATGAGAACAATCGCTTCGACGCCGCGTGGGCGTCGGCGTCGGTCGTGGCGAGCTTCAGCCGCAGCGCGAGCATCACCATCATGGCGCCGGCGACGGCCGCGACGATCCCGTAGGTCAGGCCGGCAAAGCCGAACACGAACGGCGTCACGCCGGCCGGCGCCAGCAGCAGCGCATGGCCGAGGATGTGCCGCTTGGTCTCCGCCGCTCCCGCCACCACCGGAAGCATGGGCACGCCGGCGCGCCGATACTCCTCGCAGCGTCGCAGCGACAGCGCCCAGAAATGCGGCGGCGTCCAGAAGAAGATGATCAGAAACAGAAGGATGGGGGCGAGCCCGATGTCATGCGTCACCGCGGCCCAGCCGATCACCGGCGGCAGCGCGCCGGCGGCGCCGCCGATCACGATGTTCTGCGCCGTCCAGCGCTTGAGCCAGATGGTGTAGATGACCGCGTAGAAGAAGATCGTGAAGGCCAGCAGCGCGGCGGTGAACCAGCCGGCGACCAGGCCCAGCACCGCCACCGCGCCGACGCTGAGAGCAACGCCGAAGGCGAGCGCCTCGCCGGGCTGCACCCGGCCGGCCGGGATCGGACGTTGCCGGGTACGCCCCATGACGCCGTCGATGTCGGCGTCATACCACATGTTCAGCACGCCGGCGGCGCCGGCGCCGACCGCGATGCAAAGCAGCGAGGCGAAGCCCAGCACCGGATGCACCTGGCCAGGCGCCACCATCATGCCGACGAAGGCGGTGAAGACGACGAGCGACATCACCCGCGGCTTCATCAGAGCGAAGTAGTCGCCCGCTTCCGCCAGACTGGGTTCGATCGCTCGCGCTTGGTTCGCCGATTGCAGCGCCGCGCCGTTGCTGAGGACTGACATCAGGTTTGCCTCGCTTACGCCTGTTACTTGATCCGCGGCAGCACCTCGAACTGGTGGAACGGAGGCGGCGACGGCAGGGTCCATTCGAGCGTGGTGGCGCCCGGACCCCAAGGATTGGCGCCGGCCTTCACCTTCGCCGCGAAGGCGCGGTAGATGCAGAAGAAAAACACCAGGAGACCCAACGCGAAGAGGTAGGAGCCCAACGACGAGATGAAGTTCCATCCGGAAAACGCATCGGGGTAGTCGGCGATGCGGCGGGGCATGCCGGACAGCCCGAGGAAGTGCTGCGGGAAGAAGATCACGTTGGCGCCGATGAAGGCCAGCCAGAAGTGCAGCTTGCCCAGAAACTCGGAGTACATGTAGCCGGTGATCTTCGGGAACCAGTAGTACCAGGCCGCGAAGATGCCGAAGGTGGCCCCGAGCGACATCGTGTAGTGGAAGTGGGCGACGACGTAATAGGTGTCGTGGAGGACGCGGTCCGCCGAGGCGTTGGCGAGCACGACGCCGGTGACGCCACCGACCGTGAACAGGAAGATAAAGCCGAGCGCCCAATACATCGGCGTCTTGAACTCGATCGAGCCGCCCCACATCGTGGCGATCCAGGAGAAGATCTTGATGCCCGTGGGGACGGCGATGATCATCGTCGCGGCGACGAAATACGCCTGGGTCGAGGTCGACAGTCCGACCGTGTACATGTGGTGGGCCCAGACGATGAAGCCGATGAAGCCGATCGCGACCATCGCATAGGCCATGCCGAGATAGCCGAACACCGGCTTGCGGGCGAAGGTGGAGACGATCTGGCTGATCACGCCGAACGCCGGCAGGATCAGGATGTAGACCTCCGGATGCCCAAAGAACCAGAACAGATGCTGGAACAGCACCGGGTCGCCGCCGCCCGCGGGGGCGAAGAACGTGGTGCCGAAATTCCGGTCGGTGAGAAGCATGGTGATGGCGCCCGCCAGCACCGGCAGCGCGAGCAGCAG
>JAEULX010000278.1 GCA_016793685.1 Bradyrhizobiaceae bacterium | reverse complement strand
GCGGCGGCGCGACGATGCGGACGGGCGCATCCAGTACGTCTTCCTGACGCCGGAAGGGCGCAAACTGTTGGATGACATACTTCCGGTCCACGACAAGTGGATCAAGGATCTCATGCAGGAGTTGAGCCGGCAGGAACTGGAGACGCTCTACGACGCGCTCGGCGTGCTCAAGGCTGCGTTGAAGCGCATGGATGCGCGCGACGACGCGCCCGAACTGGCGCTGGAGAGCGAGGACGACGAGGCAGCGCCGCGCGTCACCCGGTAGCCGATTGCGGAGGCGGCCGGTCCGGCGCGCCTCCCGTCTCCTGTCTCTCGTTCCGCCGGAATGCGAGCGCTGCGGCGACCGCCGGCATCACCGCGCCGATCGAGAGTTCGTCGAGACACCGGCTGTAGCTATCGATGTGCCGGTCGCACCCCTCGAACTGGCAGGGAAGGCAGGGCAGCGGGTTCTGCACGATCCACACATTGCCGCGCTGCTGGATCGTCCCCGACGACTCCCACGGCGCGGTCAGGCCATCGAACGGCCACGGCCCCCAGATGCGCGGATCGGTCGGACCGAGCAGCGCGACGGTGGGGCAGCCGGTGGCGGCGGAAAGATGCGTCACCGAGGTATCGGGGCCGACATAGACCCTCGCGCCGGCGATCAGCGCGGCGAGGTCGGGAAAATTCAACGCACCGTCCAGCCGGCGCACCGCGGGAAGTCCCGCCCAGACGTCATCGAGATAGCGGCGGTCCGCTTCCGATGGTCCGCCGGTGGCGATCACCGCCAGTCCCCGGGCGGCGAGTTCGCCGGCCAATGCGCGCCATCCGTCCCTGGTCCATTGCTTGTAGCGGAACATCGGCGCTGCATGGACGACGGCATACGGAACGCCGGGACCAACGGCGGCGCTCCCGCCGCCCGGGCAGACCAGCTGGGCGACGCGCGGGATGCCGAGCGCGTCGGCAAGCCGCAACACATCCTCGACGCGATGCAGGCCTTCGCCCGCCGGGATGCTGCGGGTGAGGACGTGGCGGACGAGGCGTCCGCTCAGCCGCGCCGCCACCGGCGCGATGCGCCGGCGACCCGCAAGGATCGCGAAATTGGTCGGCCGGTCGCCCGTCTGGGTCGATATCGCGAGGTCGTAGCCGCGAAACAGACGCCATGCGAGCGCGAGGCTCTGCGCCGTCGATGGGCGCGCCGGCATCGCGACGACGCCGTCAAGATCGGGATTGCCGGCGAGGATGACGTCGGTGCCGGCGAACACCAGCGCCTCGATCCTGGCGTCGGGCCAGGCGCGGCGCAGGCTGCGCACGAGCGGCGTCGCCAGCAGAACGTCGCCGAGCCGGCGCAGCGCGATCACGAGGATGCGCGGTTGCGGCGGCAGGTCGAGGCGGCTCATGGCGGCGACACGCGCGCAAGCCCCGGGGGCGAGCGCGAACCGCGCAGCACGAGGCCGCCAAGGATGCCGACACCGAACACATAGGTCCAGCCCTGGGTGAAATCGGACAGATGCGAGTTGAACAGCGACGACACGATGTTCTGAACGACGACGACGAGCCCGATCAAACCAGCGGGGCCGCCGCCGCGAAACAGGAGCAGATGCGCGATCCACATCGCGAACAGAAAGCCGGTGCCCACGAGCCCCAACTGGATGGCGACGGCGAAAATCTGATTATGCGGGTTGCCGGTCACGATCGATTCGGGGCCGCTCGAGCCTGTCGCGGTGCGCCGGAACGTCTCGGTAAAGCCCTCGGTTCCCAGGCCCAGAATAGGCGCCTGCTGGATCAAGGCGATCGACCGTTTCCAGAAGGCAAGCCGCAAGCCGCTCGATGTCACCATCTGGCCGGCGCGATACTCCTCGATATCGGTCCCGACCGCGAACACCCGGTCACGGATGATCGGCGAGGTGCTCCACGCGATACCGGCGAGCAGCGTGCCTGCAACCAGCACCGCAAGACCGCCCTTCCAGCCGGTGCGGGACACGCTCAGCACCACCAGCAAGACCGGGATCACCACGAGGATGGTGCGGCTCGGCACGACAAAGGTGAGATTGGCGAAAAAGGTGAGCGCCAGCGCGACCGCCAGCGCGGCGAGCCCGCGCCGGCCGGCGTTTGCAGACTCACCCGCGAGAATGAGCAGGGCAAAGGCGGCGATGGCGAATTCGGTGCTTTGCGCGATGTAGTCCTTGAAGGGGACGCCGGTGACCGGATAGGGCTCGCGCCAGGACAATTGCGGCCAGATCCTCAGCGTCCACGACAGCGCGAGCAGCACCAGCACCGAGGCGAGATAGGTCGCGAGCACATCCCAGCCGCGGTCGGAGCGTCGGAACTGGGCGAGCAGCAATGGAATCACGAGCAGCTTGAGATAAGGGCCGAGACCTTCGAGGCGCGCCGCCCAGTTCGATTCGGCCCACAGGAGGCCGAGCGCGGCGAGAGCGCACAGCGCCACCGGCAAGCCGCCGGCGGGAATCGTCAGTTCGCGCCGGATCGCCGCGGAATCGAACGTCGGCAGCAGCGCAATCAGCCACACCACAATGAGAATGGCGGTGGCGGAGGTCGACCACGGCAGCGACGCCACGACGGCGGCGGCGAGCACGTCGGCGATGGTGTGCAGACGGTCGCGCCCTGCTGCGCGCGCATGGGCTATGGCGTCGAAGGCCCGCATCACGTTCCGACCGGATGGCTGGAGGCGGCCACGCTCGAGAGCCCGTGAAGGGCGCGCGTGCGGGTCGCCGCGATCGCCTCGTCAAGCCGCGATTGATTGTCCTCGAGGGAGGAGCGATCGTTTTCCTTATGCCACAGATGCAGAACGCCGGTGGCGAAACGCCCGTCCTTGCGGCGGATGCCGCAGCGGACGAGGCGCACGATGATGTCGGAGTCCTCGCGGCCCCAGCCGCTGAAGGCGGCGTCGAACCCATCGACCCGGTCGAGATCGCTGCGGAAGATCGCGAGATTGCCGCCGCGCGCGCCCTGCCAGCGCCTCGCGTTGATCCGGCGCAGCCCGCCGAGCGGAAAGGTCAGCAGCGCCGCAATGCGATTGATGCCGCCGGCACAGCGCTGGCGCAAAATCTCTGCAAGCCCCCAGTTCTCCGGCTCCAAACCTTCGGCGAGGACGCGCTCGGTAAGCGGGCGCGAGAGCAGGACGCGGTTGCCGGCGACGAACCAGCCCGGCTCGGCGAGCCGGCGATGCGCGGCGACGAAACTCGCCCGCGGGATGCAGTCGCCGTCGAGAAAGATGCAATAGGCGCCGCGGCTGCGCAGGATCGCCCGGTTGCGAATTTCCGCGAGCCGAAAGCCGCGATCCTCGTGCCAGACATGGGTGATCGGCACGTCCGTCGCCCCGGTCCAGCGCTTGATCAACTGCGCGGTTTCGGGCCCGGAGCCGTCGTCGGCGACCACGATCTCAAAGCTCCGGTCGGTCTGCCGCGACAGGCCGCGCAGCACCGCGTCGAGCGCATCCGGCCGGTTGTACGTCGCGACGATCACCGAAATCAGGTCAGTCATTCTGTGCGGCCCGCACGCGTCCTCTTCGCCGACCAGCGCTATTGCCCCGCGCCGGAATAAGACACGCGCCAGATCGTATTGTTGCCGTCCTCGGTAAACAGCAAGGAGCCGTCCTTGGCAATGGCGACGCCGACGGGGCGTCCCCAGACCGCGCCGTCGTCGGCGACGAAGCCGGTGACGAAATCCTCGTATTCGCCGGTGGGCACGCCGTCGCGCAGGACGATGCGGACGATCTTGTAGCCGGTGCGCTTCGCCCGGTTCCACGATCCATGCAGAGCGGCGAAAGCCTGGCCGCGATATTCCGCGGGAAACTGCGCGCCGGTGTAGAACGTCATCCCGAGCGGGGCGGAATGCGGCTGGATGAGCGTATCGGGGACCGTAACCTTGCCGGCAAGGTCCGGCCGCGCGCCGCGGTGGCGCGGATCCTCGTTGGCGCCGACATAGTACCAGGGCCAACCGTAGAACGCGCCCTCGCGAATCCGCGTGACATAGTCGGGAGGCAGGTTGTCGCCGAGCCCGTCGCGCTCATTGGTCGAGCACCACAGTTCGCCGGTCGCCGGTTCGATCGCCATCCCGACGCAATTGCGCACGCCGTTCGCGAAATTCCGCCGGTTCTGGCCCTGCGGATCGAAAACGAGAACAGTGGCGCGGTCGGTCTCGTTGCCCGCGGTCGCGCCCAATCCATGCTCCGTCTCCCATTGACGCCGTGCGAGGTCGCCGAGCTTGCCGCCTCCCTGGGAAACGTTGGAGAGCGAGCCCACCGAGACGAACATCCGCGTCCCGTCGGGGGAGAACACGATGTCCCGCGTCGAATGCCCGCCGGTCGGCAGCTGCGCGACGATGGTCTGCGCCGGTCCGCGCGCTTTCAGATCGCCATTGCGATAGGGATAGCGCACGACCGAACCCGTCGTCGCGACATAGACCCATTCCGGATTGTCGCCGTTCGGATAGAAAGCAATGCCGAACGGGTAGGCGAGATCGTCGGCAAACACCGCGTTCTCGCCCGGCGCGGTCCCGGCCGCGTTCGGGCGCAGCACGCGGATGCGCCCGGCGCCGCTTTCGGCGACGAACACGTCGCCGTTCGGCGCGACGCGGAGCTGGCGCGGGTCGCTCAGATTGCGGGCGAAGGGGGCCACCTTGAAGCCGGGCGGAACTTGCAGTTCGGCGCCCGCCGGCCGCGACACCACGCGCGCGTGGGCGCTCGCCGACGTCCCCGGCGGGGGCAGATCGTCGGGCCGGATATGGCGGCGCACGCCCGGCGCGTCGGTGCGCCAATCGCCATAGGCGGCGGGCCCCGTCCGCACGGCGGCTGGCGGCGCAGTCTGCGCGGCGGCGCCGGCGATCGCGAGCAGGAGCGCGGGAGAAGCGAGAAGCACAGCACATCGCAGCATCATGACGGCGCCCTTGCCTCGGGTCTCATCGGCGCTTCGGCCGGACCAGCATTCGCAATCGGCGAAGAGCTAGCGCTCCGGCTTGACGATACGATTGCGCAAGACGCCGATCTTCTCGATTTCGAGTTCGACCACATCGTTCGGCGCGAGCTTACGCCCGGATTCGTGCGCCGAGCCGGTGCCCACCGTGCCGGAACCGAGGATCTCGCCGGCGAACAGTGTTTCCGCCTGCGAGACATAGGCGATGATGTCCCAGAAACTATGGTGCATCGTGCGCGAATTGCCACCGCCCCAGCGCTCGCCGTTCACCCGCGCCTCCATCGACAGCGCATGCGGATCGCCGATCTCGTCCAGGGTCACGATCCATGGGCCGAACACGTTTCCCGTGTCGAAATCCTTGCCCTTGGCGGGACCGAGCCCGGCCTTCATCTCGTCAAACTGCACGTCGCGCGCGCTGACATCGTTGAAGATGGTGAAGCCGAACACGTGGGCAGCGGCGTTCGCCTTGGCGATATCCTTGCCCGTCCGTCCGATCACGCATGCGAGTTCCAGTTCGTAATCCATCCAGTCCGAGTAGGATGGCCAGATCACGTCGGCCTCGTGCCCGACCACGTTGAAGCGGTTGCACTTGAAATAGACCGGACGCCGGTACCAGACGTCCGGCACGCGTTGCGGCCGCCCGGTGCGCAGCTCCACTTGCTTGCGGCTGTTGTGCACATGCTCTTCGAAGGCCATGCAGTCGCGGATCTGGCGCGGGATCGGGAGGGGGGCAAGCAGCTTTACTGCGTCGAGGTCCTCGGACGCTTCGGCCGGCCAGGTTCGCGCAAGCTCGGCGGCGCGTTGGAGGCCGGGGGCCGCGGCGTCGATGAGCGAGAGCATGTCGGCGAAATTTTCGTTGGCGCGGCCATGCACCTCTTCGCTCGCCGCCGCCAGTCCAAGCACGGCGCGGTGCTCGAGGTCGACAATGCCAAGTTGCGGCATCTTGCGATGCCCGACGAAGGTCGCGAATTTCATGGTCTGCTCTCGGAAGCGC
>JAEULX010000277.1 GCA_016793685.1 Bradyrhizobiaceae bacterium | reverse complement strand
TACGAGTTCATGTCCTCGACGGAGTGCTATCTCTCCGGCCGCTTCGATGCCGCGCTCCTCAAAGTGCTCGAACGCTTCGACCAGGTGATGACCATCATGCTGCCGTCGCTGCGCGAGGAGCGCGCGCAGACCTATTCGCCGTTCCTGCCGGTGTGCCCGCGCACGGGAATCGTGCTGCAGGTGCCGATCGTCGCCCGCGATGTCGCGGCGGGCACGATCTCCTACAACGATCCCGAGACCGGCGAGCGGATGACGACGCCGGTCACCGGCGGGCGCTGCAAGCTGCAATGGAAGCCCGACTGGGCGATGCGCTGGGTCGCGCTCGACATCGACTACGAAATGGCCGGCAAGGACCTGATCGACTCGGTCAAGCTGTCGAGTGCGATCTGCCGCACGCTCGGCGGCGCGCCGCCCGAGGGCTTCAACTACGAACTCTTCCTCGACGAGACCGGGCAGAAGATTTCCAAGTCGAAGGGCAACGGCCTCACCATCGAGGAGTGGCTGCGCTACGCCAGCCCGGAATCGCTGTCGCTGTTCATGTATCGCGAACCGAAGGCGGCGAAGCGTCTCTACTTCGATGTGATCCCGCGCCACGTCGACGAGTATCAGCAATACCTCGACGCCTATCCGCGGCAGGACGCGCGCCAGCGCCTTGCCAATCCGGTGTGGCACATCCATGCCGGCGCGCCGCCCAAGGCGGACGTGCCGATCTCGTTCACCATGCTGCTCAATCTCGTCTCCGCCTCCAACGCGGAGAACGCCGATACGCTGTGGGGCTTCATCGGCCGCTACTGGCCGGGCGTGACGCCGGAGTCGCATCCGAAGCTGCAGAAGCTCGTCGAATACGCGATCCACTATTTCCGCGACTTCGTGCTGCCGACGAAGAAATTCCGCGAGCCGAGCGACGCGGAGCGCGCGGCGCTGATCGACCTGCGCGACGCGCTCTCGCAATTGCCCGAGGACGTGCCGGCGGAAAAAATCCAGGAGGTCGTCTACGAGGTCGGCCGGCGCGAGCCCTTCCTCGACACGACGAAGAAGGGCAAGGACGGCAAGCCCGGCGTCTCGCTCGAGTGGTTCAACATGCTCTACCAGGTGCTGCTCGGGCAGGAAAAAGGACCGCGCTTCGGCTCGTTCGTCGCGATCTACGGCCTGCAGAACACCGTCGACATGATCGACGGCGCCCTGGCGCGGAGCGCGTGAGCGCCGTCCCTCACCCCGATTTCAGCACGAAGCGGCGGTTGTCCTTCTGCACCGGCCGCGCGTTCATGGCGTAGAGCTTGGCGAAGCGCGCGACGTCCGCCTCGGACACTTCGATCGGATCGGTGAGCAGGAGCCAGGCGACCGTCTCCGCGCAGGGCGGCGTCGTGAGCGAGCCGTTGTAGCGGTAATAGTCGAGGTCATCCGGCAGGAAGCCGTTGGGATCGATGGCCGGATCGGCCTTCACCGCCGGTCCTTCCTTGTCCGGCATGGTCGCGACCACTTTGTTGAACGCCGGATTTTCCTTGCCCGCCGACATCAGCACGCCGACGACCGCGAGCCGGCCGGAGGAATGCTGATGCACGAAATGCACCTCCATCGGAAACCGCTTGCCGTCGACCAGATGCTCGCTCGGCCGATGGAAATGGAACTGCACCAGCTTGTACTCGTCGTCGCCGAGCATCAGCGTCGAGCCCGGCGCGACGTTGAGCTGGATCGTATGGCCGTTGTTGACGATGGTGTCGGCGCTCTTCGCCCACTGAATCTTCAGGTCCGGCAGATCGGCCTCGATCGGCCGCTCGACATCGATCGGCGATTGCTGCGAGCCGGACGCGCAGACCTTGCTCGCGGCGTCGAGGTCGCCCCAATGGTCCGGACCGCCGGCGCCCTCATAGCTCCATTGATGCCCTTCGGCGGCAAATGCCCCGGATCCACACAACGGGCATGCAGCAAGCACAGCCATGACCTTCAGCGCGCGGCGCCGATTCAAGTCCATGTCGAGGCCCTCCGGCAAAGCGCAACAATGCGCTGCAGTCGTTTAGACGAGTTTCAACGCGTGATGAAGAAGGCCGGCCGTCAACAGCCGGTCATGTCGTCGCAGCCGCCTTGAAGAAGGTGTAGCAGAATACCCCGTCGGGTTCGGTGGTCCGGTCGAGATCGCGGATGCCCTGGTTCCAGGCGGCCTCGCCGATGAGGCCGCGGGCGAGCGCGTCATCGCGGACGCCCGCAACCATGGCGTTGAACGTCTTCCGGGTGAAGCCGTCGACGAGCTGCGGCCGGCTCGCATCGACATAGACCATCCGCGGCGACACCGTAACGTTTGCAAAGCCGGCCTCGACGAGCAGCGGATAGAGGCGCCGGCCGATCAACGCATCTCCGCCCGCGCTGGCCTGGAGATCGACGAGGCATTGGATCGCGCGCTGCGCCGCCGCGCTGTGCGGATGAAAATAGGCGGAGCCGTGGTCGCCTTCGATCGCGGTGATGCTTCCGCCGGGCTTCAAGAGACGCCTAAGCGCGGCGAGCGCGCCGACGGGATCGCGCAGGTGCTCGAGCACGAAGCACACGAAGACGTGGTCGAAGCTTTGCGCCGGAAACGGAAGGTTGAAGATGTCGGCCTGGAGAAACGTCACGTTGCCGATGCCGGCGCTGGCGACGCGGGCTTTCGCCGCCTGCAACGACTGCGCCGAAAGGTCCACCGAGCGGATGCGCGCTCCGGGGCTCGCGCCGGCAATGGCGACGGTCTGCGCGCCGACGCCGCAGCCCGCTTCGAGCACGTCGCTGCCGGGCGGGAAAACCGTGTCCCAGTGCAGCAGCTCGTTAAGGGTCGCGGCCTGATCGAGCAGGCGCTGGCTTTCGCGGCCGGAATAGCCATGCACATAGTCGGCGCGCAGGACTTCGGAATCGCTCATTGGCTCGCCCACACGATGCGGGCGACCCACAGAACATCCTCCGTCGACAGCGTGCGGTCGGGATGCTCCGAATTGAGCGATTTCAGCTCCAGCGTCTTCGCCGTTTTCCGCTTCAACTCCTTCGCCATCACTTCGCCGTCCCTGGTCCTGACCACGACGCGGTCGCCGCGGCGGATCGGAGCGGACGGCGAGACGATGATCACGGTTCCGTCGCGATAGGCGGGCTGCATCGAGTCGCCGGAAATCTCCAGCGCATAGGCATGCTCGTCCTCGACCGCGGGAAAGGGAATCTCATCCCAGCCCTTGCCGACGGGAAAGCCGCCGTCGTCGAAAAAGCCGCCGGCGCCGGCTTCGGCGAAGCCGATGAGCGGCACCGCCTGCTCGGCATGGCCCGAGGCGTCGGTGATCAGCTTGACGAACTCCTCCACCGTCGTCCCGGTCGCCGCGAGCGATTTCGCCACCGATTCGGTCGAGGGCCAGCGCGCCCGCCCGTCCGGCGTCACGCGCTTCGACTTGTTGAACGTCGTGGGATCGAGCCCCGCCCGTTTGGCGAGCCCGGAGGCGGAAAGGCCGGAACGCGCGGCAAGACGGTCGAGCGCCGTCCAGATCTGGGCATGCGTGAGCATCGGGCGATCTCCCGCGCAGCGGCTGCGCCGACGGGGTTGGGCTGTTTCCACAAACTATAGGAATTTTAGCCTGATCACACCAGATATCCACACCCCCTGATCAACAACAAATGCGCGGGCAGCTCGGATGCTTCGCACCGGTCCGGGAAACGTCGCAAGAAAAGGGGATCGCCCACGGCGAAGGCCGTGGGCCGGTTGCCGGTCAGCAGATCATCCCTTTCGGCGGATGATGGCGAACCACATGCGCGGACCTTCCGGCGGGAATTCGGCGGCGTAAGCCGCATTGACCTCCCCATGCACCTGGTCCACCGCCTCGACGATCCAGTCTTCGGCGAACGCGTCGCTGATCTCCCGGCGGGAGGGCCCCAACGGCGCGCCGAAGCCCGGATCATCGGTAAAGCTGAGCAGGAACAGCCGCCCGCCCGGCGCGGTGACATGGGCAAGGCCCTTCACGTAGCGCCGCCGC
>JAEULX010000244.1 GCA_016793685.1 Bradyrhizobiaceae bacterium | reverse complement strand
CAACCGGCCGGCGCCGATCGCCCGGCCGTATCCGCCAACCCGCGGCGGAGCGTGACGAACTCGCTCGCGGTGGGGCAGAACTCGGAAAAGACCTCGAAGTCGGCGTCTTCGTCGAGCGCGGCCGCGCAATTGTCGTGGCTGTCGCACATTGCGCATTTGCTCTGCATATGACGGAACAACTGCGGCGCTTCTTTTTCGACCGTTGCCGGGTCGAGGCCGATGTGGCGCAGCAGCCGCGGCCTGAGGTTCTTGCTGATCCAGTTGCGGAGCTGGAAGCGCCGCGCCTTGCCGGTAGCGGTTCGCGGAATCGCCTCCATGAAGACGATCCGGCGCGGGCATTTGTACTTCGACAACGTCCCGAGCAGCTTGTCCTGGACTTTCTGGTACAGCGCGTCCGGGTCTTCGCCGGGGGCGACCAGGAACAGCGTCAGCCGCACCAGGCCGTCCTCGTCCTGCGCTCCGACGACGATCGCCTCCGCCACCCCCCGCACGGTGACGGCGCATTCTTCAATTTCCGAAGGGCTGACCCACTGGCCCGATATTTTCAGGAGATCGTCGGCCCGGCCTTGGTGGAACCACCAGCCGTCGCGATCGACGACGAACACGTCGCCGGTGCGGTACCAGCCGTCGCGAAAGGCGGCCGCCGTCTTTTGCGGCTGCTGCCAGTAGCCGCGGCACAGCGAATTCATCCGCACCCACAGAACGCCGGGCTCCTCGGGCGACGTCACCGGCCGGTCGTCGAGATCGAGCAGCTTCGCCTCGCAGTACGGGAACGGCTTCCCGGTCGCGCCTGGTTTATGCGCTGTCGGCGTTCCGCCGACCATGAGCCAGATCGTTTCGGTGGCGCCGATGCCTTCCGTGATGGGAACGCCGGTCGCTTCCAGCCAGCGAGAATAAAGGCTTTCGGGCAGGGCTTCGCCCGCCGAAATGTAGCGGCGCACGTTTTTGAAACAGGGCTGCTCGGCAGTCGCGTCGCGCAACAGGAGGCGGTAGAAGGCGGGGACGCTCGCCATGATGGTCGGACGATAGCGCTCGACCATATCCGCGATGGCCTCGCCGTCGGGCCAGCCATCGAACAGGATGATCGTCGAGCCGCTGCGCAGCCCGCCGAGCAGGACGTGGCCGAGGGCGTAGGCGAAGAACAGCTTCGACGACGAGAACACGCGCTGGCCCGGCCCGAACCCGAAAATTTCCAGGAAGCGATCGCCGGTCGACAGGTTGCCGTGCACATGGATCGCGCCCTTGGGCCGCCCGGTGGTTCCGGATGAATACAGCCAGAACGCCGGGTCGCCGGCGACGGTCGTGACGGCAGGGCGGTCGGTCGCGGCGCCGGCCAGCACGTCCTCGAGCTTGCGCGCGCCCTCGATTTCGCCGCCACGCACGGCGACCAGGTCGGGACGCCGGCCGTTGATTTCGATCGCGCGCCGGTATTGCGGCAGAAAATCGTCGTCGACGAGCAGCACCTTGGCGCCGCTGTCGATCAGGACGAAAGCCAGGTCTTCGGCGGTCAGACGCGTGCTGATCGGCACCGCGACGGCGCCGATGCGCATGATGCCGAGAAAGGCTCCGACGAAGTCCGGGCTGTCCTTGAGCACCAGCAGCGCGCGGTCGCCCTTGCCGAGATAGGGCTTGAGCGCGTTGCCGAACCGGTTCGCCGCGGCATCGAGGTCGTCGAAGGTGATCGTCTGGTCCTTGAACAGGATGGCGGCATCGCCGCCCCGGCCAGCCGCAAGCGAAGGTCCGAGAATTTCGTCGGCAGCGTTGATCGTGCCTGCGCACCCTTCGGGTGTCACGCTCATTACATCCTCCCGGCTATTGGGGGAGGGCAAGGCGTTTCAGCCAGTTCTGCCGGAAACCGCCATTGCTCTCCCCGGAAGTGTAAAGGCTCAAGGCGTCCGCGGCGCGGATTCGGCCGGCGCGTAGGACTCCAAGGCCGGCTCGGCGAGCTGCTTGATGGACAGCGCGACGGCCGCAAGCACGCCCGGAATTGCCACCACCGTGAATATCGCGCCGAAGCTCAGGCTGCGGCGCGACAACTCGGCGACGAGAAACGAGCCGGCGATGCCGCCGAAGCGCCCGATGCCGAGCATCCAGGCGACGCCCGTCGCCCGCCCGCGCGTCGGATAGAACGCGGCCGCGAGCGCCGGCATCGACACCTGCGCAGCATTCATCATAACGCCGGCGATGAAAACGAGCAGCATCAGCCTGCCGACGCTGCTCGCCGCGGTCAGGCCGATGGCATAGATGGACGCCGCCGTCAGCGCGTATCCCAAAGCGATCATGCGGTTGCCGTTGAAGCGATCCATCAGCCAGCCGAGCACGATCGCCCCGAAGCCGCCGAGCGGAAACAGCGCCGCAATCAGCGTCGCCGTCTGCGCGTCGAGGCCGACCTCCTTGAACAGGAGCGGCATCCAGTTGATCAGCGCATAGAAGATCACCAGCCCCATGAAATAGGCGAGCCAAAGCATCACGGAGCCGACGACGTAGGATCGGGAAAGCACGATGCCGATGCCGCTCTGGGCCGCGGTCGAGGACTTTTCCGTCATGACAAACGATTGGGTATTGCCCACGGCGGACGAGATGCGGCGAAGCGCGGCGCGGATGCGTTCAGCCGACTTGCCGCTGACGACGAGGTAGCGGACCGACTCGGGCAAGGCGAAGGCGATCACGGCCGCAAGGACGATCGGCGCGACGCCGCCCAGCAGGAGAACGCTGCGCCAGCCGAACTGCGGTATCATCCACGCGGCGAGAAAGCCGCCGAGCGCGGCGCCCAGCGGAAAGCCGCAGAACATCGCATTCGTTACGATGGCTCGGCGTCGTTCGGGGCAGAATTCGCTCGTCAGCGTCACGGCATTCGGCATCGCCGCGCCCAGCCCGACACCGGTGATAAATCGAAATATCGTCAGTTGGTCGAGGCTCGCAGAAGAAGCAGACGCAAGGGATGCGATTCCGAAAGCGAACACCGAGCCGACGAGAACCGACTTGCGGCCGAAGCGGTCCGCAAGCGGCCCGGAAATAAGGGCGCCGGCGGCGAGGCCGAACAGGGCGGCGGTCAGGACGGGACCGAGCTCCGGCCGCGTGACGCCCCATTCCCGGATCAGCGAGGGAGCGATGAAGCCGATGGCAGCGGTGTCGAAGCCATCCAACAGGACGATCATGAAGCACAAGACGAAGAGCATCCGCTGAAACCACGACAGCGGATGCTCGTTCAG
>JAEULX010000273.1 GCA_016793685.1 Bradyrhizobiaceae bacterium | reverse complement strand
ATTCGGAATCGCACCTCTTCGAAGAGGCTGCCTCGCTTCACTGCTGCGATATAATCCGCCGCTTCCTGCAAATGATTGTCCGGCACAGCCGGATCCCGCGGCGTTTTCCACCAAATTTCCCGCGAAAAGAATTCGCGGTGCAGAGGATTGCACGACGATACCGAAAATCGGACCAAATCGCGTTTCCTCAGCCGACCCGGCCGGCCCGGAACGCGCTTTGCGCTCGGCGAAAGCTCGAAGCAGATGAGCGTATCCGAGCTATCGCAGACATAAAATTTATCCGCATCGGCGCCGAGCTCGACCAGATAATCTCCGTCGATCGTCGTATGGACATCGACGTTTGCGGGAATACCGCGCACAGCAAGCGGATGCAGATGGAAGCAATGCGCCAGGAGCCAATTGCGGTCCGGCGCAACCCAGTAGACATGGGATGGCCAGTCGACGATGAACTCGTCCGACTTCACGTCGCAATCGAGCGAGATTGGATGAAGGTGTTGGAGAACGATCTGGCACAGCTCACGTTCGCCGATCTTTCCGGGGCCGCCGGAACATGCCGTAATCTGATCCAGGAGTGGACCAGCGGTTTCGAGCGTGAGCCGCAGCCCGCAAACCATGACGCCGCGCCAGCCATCCTCCATGATCTCGATGATTGCTCGCAAGGCGTTTCGCGAGATTACGCAATCCGGCGTCGGAAATATCGTCACCGTATCGTCCGGATTCGGCAGGGCGCGCAGTGCCATCAGGTAGCACTCGGTCATGGCCCGGTACGGCGCTGACAAATCGATGATGTCGTCTATTTCCGTTTCGACTAATTCGACTGCCGCTGAAAGACGACGGTAGTTGATGTCCTGGTTCATCCGCGCAAAATCGGCGCGGCGCGACATGACGCAAACCCGAAGCTGCCGGTCGGCGAACGCGCCGACGTTGCCGTCAGTCAGCAGGAACGGAAGACAATAGCTCAGGAAAAGCCCGGTATGATGCTCGCCCCAGACGGGCATGATGAGGACGTAGTTCAGCTTCTTTGCTGAAGATACTTCGACGCGCGGCTTGTCGATTGGGCTATCGAGCAACGACCCGTTCACGCGCGAGGTTTCAATCGGGTTCACCTGTTCACGACCCTTCAATCGTAAATGACATTTTTGTTCTAGCTCGGCAGGACACGGCGCCGGGAACTATCAATTCGGCTGATATGCTTGTGCACGTCCGTCAGGCGCCTGTGGAGCACCGCCCAGGTGTCGCCTGGACGAAGCGTTGCGAACAACCAGACGCATCCGATAATCTCCCGTATCGTCGCGATCGCGTATCGCGCCAGCGATTCGGAGCGCGCCCTTCGCCGTGCGTTCGCAAGCGCCGAGCGGCCCGCGCCGAACAAATATCGACGCTTCCACCGCTCTGGGTATCCCTTGATGAACAGGTCGCCGCGGTCATCCAACGCAGCTTGTGCACGGTCGGCCAGTTTGCGGGCGCGTGCGATGTCCTCGGTATACGTCCAGGACATACCGCCTTCCATGCGGCGCCAGGCGGCCAGCACTTCGGGCGTATAACAGCTCCCGAATTTTGCGGCGAGTACGCGCGAAACATATCCATCCGTGAAGGCGGCGAGGTCTTCGGGAAAACCGCCGATTTCCAAGAGCGGCGCGCAGCGAAAAATGGTTGCGTTCCCGGTAAACCAGGCTTCGTCATACATCAACAGCTCTGCGGCTATACCGGCTTCGATATAGCCCGGCCGATCCAGCGGCACCGGCGCATTCAATGTGTCTACACGATCGCCTTTGGAATCGATTATGTCGGTTCGCGCGGACGCAAATGCAGCCTCGGGATATTGCGAAAGCAACGCGAGCAACGTTTCAAAGAATCGGGGATAGACGACGTCGTCGGCGGCCACGAAAACGATTTCGGAGCCGGCGGCCATCTCCAGTCCGAGGTTCATGTTCCTGACGACGCCGAGGTTCGTTCGATTGCGCACAAGCCGCGCGTTAGTAAAGCGCGGAAGCCATGATTCGATGACCGCGACGCTGTCGTCGGTCGATGCATCGTCAATGATAATGACTTCGTCGGCAGGTTTGCTCTGTTTGACCAGCGCC
The DNA here is from genome assembly GCA_016793685.1 of Bradyrhizobiaceae bacterium. Taxonomy (GTDB): domain Bacteria; phylum Pseudomonadota; class Alphaproteobacteria; order Rhizobiales; family Xanthobacteraceae; genus Rhodoplanes. The sequence continues at coordinate 3,955 of JAEULX010000273.1, read as the reverse complement.
CCCAGCGCCTGGCCAAGAAACCGGGCATGATTGAAGTTCGGCAATATGACCGTCAACATCGCTCTATCGTATTTTCGCGGCGGTCGAGCGGCAAGGCACCTGCTGGCTCTCCTCTTGGCAATTCGCATGAGCAAATGCTGTGCGCAATGCGGTGATAAGCGGCGATCGGGCTCGTAGCGTCAAGCCGCGATGCGTCGTGATTTCGCGATTTTTGACGTTACTTGAAAACGCTGCGCTTCGCCAATATTGTCGGCCCAAATATTGCGCCCGCGCCTCCAACCTAACGAAACAGGGCGCCACAGACGCTCCACACCGCAAGGCTTCCTTCTCATGAGTGCAGGTATCCTCGCGGGCGATGAACCGATCCTCGTCACCGGCGCTGCGGGTTTCATCGGCTTTCATGTGGCGAGCAAGCTGCTGCGGGACGGGCGGCGTGTCGTTGGTCTCGACAATCTGAACGCCTACTACGATCCGGCGTTGAAGCGCGCGCGGCTCGCTGAATTGGAGCCCTATCCCACCTTTTCATTTGAAAAGCTCGACCTGGCCGATCGCGAAGGAATGGCCGCGCTGTTTGCCGCCGGCCGATTCCCGGTGGTGCTGCATCTCGCGGCCCAGGCGGGCGTGCGCCATTCGCTGACCGATCCGCACGCCTACGCCGACGCCAATCTCGTCGGGTTTCTCAATGTGCTGGAAGGCTGCCGCCATTCCGGCTGCCGGCATCTCATCTATGCGTCGTCATCCTCGGTGTATGGCGCGAACACGCGCTTGCCGTTCCGCACGTCGGATAACGTCGACCACCCGGTGAGCCTCTATGCCGCCACCAAGAAGGCCAACGAGGCGATGGCGCATGCCTATGCGCATCTGTACGGCATACCGGCGACCGGCCTGCGGTTCTTCACGGTGTATGGACCGTGGGGACGGCCGGACATGGCGATGTGGCTGTTCACCGAAGCGATCATCGCGGGGCGGCCGATCCGCTTGTTCAACTATGGGCAGATGCGGCGCGATTTCACCTATATCGACGACGTGGTCGAAGCGTTGGTGCGCCTGATCGACCACCCTGCAACTGGCGATCCCGGCTGGTCGGGCGACGATCCGTCTCCGGCGACGAGCCGGGCGCCCTGGCGCATTTACAACATCGGCAATAACCGGCCGGTCGAGGTGACCGAGGTCGTGCGGCTGTTGGAAAAGGAACTGGGCCGGCCAGCCGTGTGTGAACTCACGCCGATGCAGCCGGGAGACGTCCTCGCGACCTATGCCGACATATCCGCGCTGCAGGCTGCCGTCGGCTTCCAACCCAATACGCCGATCGAGGAAGGCGTAGCTCGGTTCGTTGCCTGGTATCGCAGCTACGCCGAGGGACGGGACAGCGAAGCGCGGCGCGGCGCGCGATAGAAGTATTCGCCGAAACAAGCGACCAGACTTACCGGCCGTCCGGCTTCTTCGCTGCGCGCCGGAGCTGGTCGATGAGCGCCGCGAGCTCGCTGTTGTCGGGCGTGATCGCGGCGAGCCGCTCGGCATAGTGGAGCGCGGCCGTCAGGTCTCCTGCATCGCGGCTGAAGCTGACGAGCGCTCCGAGAATGGCCCGATCGTCGGGATGCCGCGCGAGGGCGTCCGTCAGAACGGTCATCGCTTGCGCGGCGTGGCCGGTCGAATGCAGGCCCACGGCATAGACATAGGCGTATCTCGATTGCTCCGGGGCAAGTTCGGCCGCCTGCCGCACTTGCGCAACAGCCTCGTCGCGGCGACCGAGACGCACCAGCGCCAACCCCAACGCATGGTGCAGCCCGGCATCGCGCGGCGAAGCCGCGACTGCCGCACGCAGCACCCCCTCGCCGTCGGCATCGCGCCCTTGCCGCCGATACAGCTCGGCAAGGTTGATCGCCGCCGGTCCGTATTGCGCGCTGAGCCGCAACGCGGCCTTGTATTCGCTTTCCGCTTCCGCCGACTGGCCGCGCCGCGCGTAGAAGCTTCCGAGCGTGGAACGCGATTCCGGGCGATCAGCATTGAGGCGTTGCGCCGCCATGAATTCCGCCGTTGCCCGCTCGAGGCGTTCGCGATCGGCGGGCGCCAGACTCGCGGGCGAAACGCTGGCGAGAAGCGCGGCCGCGCGAAGGCGCACGCCTTGGCTCGGATCGGACAAAAGCGGAGAGACAAGCGGCCAAATCCTGGCCGGCGGAATGTTCTCCAACATATCGAGCGCGCCGATCCGCACCATCGGATCGGGATCGGCAAGGCCCGCCCGCGCCAAGTCGATGGCGGCCGGCGAAACATAAGGCGCAAGCTCGGCAAGCGCGCTTGCCCGCACAATAGCCGGCGTGCCGCCTGCACCGGCGACGGCTGCCAGCTTGTCGGCGGCTGTCGCCTTGCCGGTCCACGCCGCATCGAACGCTTCTCCGAACGTCTGCATGCCTTTGCGGTTCGGACCGTGCCAACCCGCGATGGCGGCGGCAGCCCAGGCGGCCGACTTGTCCGCATGGCAATCGTTGCAGGCGTTGGGTGCGCCCAGCTTTGCCGAGAGGTCGGGCCGCGGAATACGGAAGCTGTGGTCGTGACGCACGTCGACCACCATGTAGGTGCGCGCCGGCATGTGGCAGGCGACGCAGGTCACCGGCGGGGTCACGCTTGCATGCCGCGTGTGCCGCTCGTTTGCATAGACGTCTGACGCGTGGCACTGCAGGCAGGTGTTGTCGCCAGGAAACCGCAGCTTGGCGCTGTGCGGATCGTGGCAGTCGCTGCAGGTGACGCCGGCGGCGAACATTTTGCTCTGCTTGAACGAGCCGTAATTGTAGACCTCGTCGAGCATCTGGCCGTCGGCCTGGTAAAGCCCGCGGGCGATCGGCGAGACGATGTGCGTATCGGACAGCCATCGCCCCGGCACCCAGTCCTCGGAAAAGACACCGCGGCGCGCATGGCACAGCCCGCAGGTTTCCACCTCCTTGCGCAGAGTGGCGGGCGCAGCGCTGCGCTCCGGATTGCCGGTCGCACGGTTGAGCGGCCATGTGACATTGCTTCGTTCATCGAACCGCACGACGAGTCCCTTATCGGGATCATCGTCTTGTCCGCTCGCTCGTCCGCTCTGCTTGTTCCGCGCCCACGCGACATGACGCGAGCCACGGCCGTGGCAGGCTTCGCAGCCGACGCTGATCTCGGCCCAGCTTGTGGCGAAGCGATCCGTCGCCGCGTCGTAGTTCTTGCGAACGCCGGTGGAGTGGCATTCGGCGCACATGAAATTCCAGTTCTGGTTCAGCTTGGTCCAGTGCAGAAAATCGTCGTGGCGGATCTCTTCGTTCGGATAGAGATGGAACCAGCGCGGTCCGCCTTGCTCCTTGGGCCGGCTGTCCCAGGCGATCGAGAGCGCCTGCAGCCGCCCGTCCGGGAATTCGACCAGATATTGCTGCAGCGGATCGAGGCCGAACGTGTACTTGATCTCGAACGTCGCGAGCTTTCCGTCCGGCCCGTCGGTCTCGACAAAAAATTTGCCGTCCTTGCGGAAGAAGCGAGAGCGCACGCCGTAATAATCGACATGCGCATCGTTGAAATCGCCGAGCACGGACGTGTCCGTCGCGTGATCCATCGCGTGCTTGTGCTGCGACGTGCGCCAGTGCTCCGCTTCAGCCCGATGACAGCCGGCGCAGGTTTCGCTGCCGACGAAGGCGGCGGTCGCTGCAGCGGACGTTGCGGCCGAAGGCACAACGGTGTCATCGGCCAGGGACCGCCAGGCGAATCCGCAGGCGACAACGCCAATGGCCATGAGCCCGACGGCAATCCACCCGCGCACTTTGCCGAACGCAACGCCGCCGGAACGCGCATGGTTATTCTGCGCCCCCACCCGCGCCTGCATGTCAGGAGCTGCATCCGGCGCGCCCCTCGCCGGCGCGCTTGTTTTCTTGGCTTTGCGCGAGCCGCCCTTCACATCACCATGCCTGCAACAACGACGGTCTGCTCAGTGTAT
>JAEULX010000269.1 GCA_016793685.1 Bradyrhizobiaceae bacterium | reverse complement strand
TCTTTGGCATCCCGCGCTTGTGCCAAATCACCTCTCCCCGTCTTGCGGGGAGAGGTCGGATCGCGCAGCGATCCGGGTGAGGGGGTATCAAGCGTTGGCGTATCTGTGCTCTCGCTCCCCCCTCGAGGGGGATGGTCGGGGAGGGGGGTATCGACCCCTCCGCTCGGCCCGCCGAATTCACCGCCCTCCCGGCGAACTGCGTCCGCCGACCTCGCCCTCGAGGGGGGAGGTGACGAAGCGGACCCGGCTTGTTGGCGCTCGCTTTCGTCGTCGTCGTCGATCCCCAGCGCGCGGGCGATGTCGGGATCGATCTCGCCGGGGCCGGCAGGCGTTTCCGCACGCCCACCCGGCGGCTGCCGGAACGCGCGCAGCGGCGATGCCGGATCGCGGCCGCGATAGGCGGACTGCGGAGCCTCGGCGAAGCCGTCCGTCGACTTGCGCGCCGTGTGCGCGGCGGAAAAATCGCTCCGACGATCGCGCGAGTTGTCGGGCGGCGGCTGCAGGCGGGTCGACGGAGTCGTGGGAGCCTGATCTTGCGGTGGCAGATCTTCCTTTTGCCTCTCCCCGGTGGGGAGAGGCCGACGATGCGTAGCATCGGCGGGCGAGGGGGAGTCCATATCGGTCTTTTCAATCCCCCGCACCCGCGCCCTCGGCGCGACCTCTACCCGCTGGGGAGAGGGGTGGCGTTCGGCATGAGGCGAAGGCAGTTTCGCTTCCGCGTCCGGTCCCGTCTGCGAACCGACGCCCGCCGTTCCGCGCCCGATCCCGGGATTGAGCAGTTCGGCGAGCGCCGGCGCGATCGGCGGCAGGTCCGGCCGCGCCGCCTTCGCGCGCGTCGGCTTCGCCGGATCCTTTTTCGGCTTTGTCGGTCGGGACGGAGGCTTCGCCATCGGCGCAAATATGGCGACAACGACCCGGCATGGAAAGGGCGGCGAGGCTTGAACCGCGCGCGCAGCGATGCGTTTCGCCGCACCGTCTGTAAGCTTTGCTGAAACGGCACGGGCGCCCACCGCGGCGGGCCGCGAATATCACCTCAGGTTGTGACGTGTTTCATAGCGGGCTTTCCCGTCCGTATGCATCGTGATTCGCAGCGAAAACCGCATCGATGGAGGACAACATGCGTCGCATCATTATCGCGGTTGTTGCGCTCATCACCCTGGTTGCCGCGAGCGCTCCGAGCTACGCCTGCCCGGCGGGTTATCGCCCCTGTGGCGCCGGCCTTTGTTGCCCGCAATGAGTTCCGAGGACGCCGGGCGGGCGGAAGCGCCATCAGCCGGGTTCTTCCCGAATGCAAGGAAGCGCGTCTGGCTGGCGTCCATCAGCCTCGCGGCTCTCGTAATCGCTCCGGGAGCAGGATACCTCGCTTATAGGATGATCCGGCCGCTGCCTGACGAAGTCGTGAGAGCGATCGTGGATGCAGGTTTCGACCCGCTCGTGCCGCCCACGCGGCTGCGGGGCCCTGGCTCACTCTACGAGGTCGAAGGCCGATCGTACCGGGTTGTCTGCCCGGTCGATCCGTCGCAGTTGAGTGGCAAATTGCAGAAATCGCCGACCGTGGATCGGGTCCGCAACCGGTTGGAGTCGGGAGGGTTTTCGCTCGCGGCCAACTACCTGGCGAAAATCAACGGAAAACTCGGCGGCGATCGTTTGACCTCGATCCAATTCAGTTTGACGAATGTCGAAATCAGTGAAGTTGCCGAGCAATATTTGTCCGAGATTCAGGACGCTCTGCTCAGTCAGCCGAGTTGCCAGAGCATCGTTACGAAGTTGCTTCGGGCGAAAAAGAAAGTCTGCTCCGGCTATGCCGCCCTCAGCGCAACGACGTCTTACAAAGTGAACGTCGCCTCGAAGTTTGCAGCGGAAGAAAATAAGCAGCCGGTCTTGGAGAAAGTAAAGTCGGTCATCGAAGAACATGCTGGAAGCGAGATCAAGATCAGCAGCGATGATGAACTCAAGGGAGAGGGCCTCTTTTACGGTATCCAACTGTCACGGCTGTGCATGACGTTGGATGATGGGTCGGGGCCAAGTGAGCTCACTCAATCGCCGGGCGAGCGTCCTAATCCGAGCGACAAGCTGGCGGCGCACTGAACGCCGACACGGCGCAGCGCAAAGAGGCGCGTGCCGGATTTCTGTCATGCTGGGGGCTGATTTGGCGCGGTCGGAAAGTCCGGCCGCGCCAAATATGTTTCCGCAATCCCATCCGCGAACGCGTCGACCTTGTCCCAGTCGGTGTATTCCACCACTGCGGTCGGATCGGTCGGGCCGCCGGTCATCAGCATGATGAAACGGATGATGTGCTTGTCGAAGAAGCTGTAGCGCGGATAGTCGAGCTTCCCCGCGAACGCGGTGGCGAGCGCCGGCTTCAGCCGATGATGGGCGATCAGTTTGCGCAGATAGACGCTGCCCTCGGCCGTGTCCTTGCCGGGCTTGCGCGCGGTGAGATTGACGGAGGCGAGCGCGAGCGGCGGCGGACGGTGAAGCAGGGCGAAGGTTTTCACGAATTCGACCGCCTCGGGCAGGTGGCGTCCGTAACGCACCGCCAGTACGGCGACCACCATGCCGGCCGGCGCGAGTTCGGCGGGCGACGGCTGCGCGGTGGCGAGGTCGACGGGCGGCGCGGCAACGCCATGGCGGGCGAGGCGCTCGGCGATGCGTATCGCGATCCTGCGGGCCTGTCCGTCACGCGAGGCGTAATAGAGCTGCATGATCTGTCCCGTATTTGTCGCGCATGCCGGGTCAGCGGGCGCCGTGCGGCCCGGCGTGCGCGTGATCCCGGTGGCGGCCATGATGCCGGCGATGCCGCTCCGTCTCGCCCACCGCATAGCGCTTGAGATATTCGGCGGCGATCAGATAAGCGAGCACCAGCCCCGCGATTGCAAGGATGATCGGCCACGGCAGCGGGGCAAATCCCAACACGGTCCCCACGGGCGAGACGGCGAGCAGGATCGCTGCGCCGAGGGCGCCAAGCGAGGTTGCGACCAGCGCCGGATGCGGCCACGAGGTCCAAGCCGGCGCCGCGGTGCGGATGAGGAAGATGACGAGAATCTGCGTCGCCATCGATTCGACGAACCAGGCGGTGCGGAAAAGTTCGGGTCCCGCGCCGAAGCCCACCAGCAGCAAGACAAAGATCGCGATGTCGAACAGCGACGACAGCGGTCCCATGATCAGCGTGAAGCGCAACAGGTCGGCCATGCGCCACGCGTGCGGGTGCGCGAGATCGGCCTTGTCCACGCGGTCGAACGGTATGCCGGTTTCGCTCAGGTCGTAGAGCAGATTGTTCAGCAGCACCTGGATGGGCGTCAGCGGCAGGAACGGGATGAACAGCGAGGCAACCGCCATCGACACCATGTTGCCGAAGTTCGACGACGTCCCCATGCGCAGGTATTTCATGATGTTGGCGTAGGTGCGCCGGCCTTCCTCGACGCCGTCGGCGACGACGCCGAGGTCGGGCGCGAGCAGGATCAGGTCGGCCGCGGCGCGCGCCACGTCGGTTGCGCTGTCGACGGCAAGGCCGGCGTCCGCGGTGCGGATCGCCGGCGCGTCGTTGATGCCGTCGCCGATGAACCCAACGCGATGGCCGCGCGCCCGCAGCGCGCGGATGATGCGCGTCTTCTGGTCGGGCGACACGCGGGCGAACAGATCGGTCCGCTGCGCCTTGGCGGCAAGCGCGGCGTCGTTCATGCGATCGAGCTCGGCCCCGGTCAGGAGCCCGCGCGCGGGGATCTTCAGCGTTTCGACCAGGTGACGCACGGTCGCTGCCGCATCGCCCGATGTGATCTTCACGCGCACGCCGAGGTGGCTGAGCCGGGCGATCCCCTCCGCGGCCGAGGCCTTGGGCGGATCGGCGAACACGCACAGGCCGACGAAGGTCAGGCCGGTTTCGTCGTCCGGCTGCGGGCGGTCGCGGTCGCGCGGAAAATCGCGCCACGCGACGGCGAGACAGCGATAGCCGTCCTTCAGCCGCTGATCGTAGAGCGCCGTGATTTCCGCCGTCGCTTCGGGGTCGAGCGGATGCACCGACCCGTCCGCTGCCTCCACCGCTATGCTGCGCTCGATGATCTGCTCGGGCGCGCCCTTGACGATCAGGCTGCGCACGCCGTCGCGCTCGGCCAGCACCGATACGCGGCGGCGCTCGAAATCGAACGGCACGTCGGCGATGCGCCGCCAGTCGGGAAGCGAAAACTCCTTCGCGTGGTCGAGAATCGCATCGTCGAGCGGACTGCGGATTCCGCTTTCGAGCCGGCTATTGACGGCGGCGAGTTCGAGCACGCGCGGCCGCTCGACGCCGTCGCTGCCGGGATGTCCGATCAAGCTGATGCGCGCCTCGGTCAACGTGCCGGTCTTGTCGGTGCACAGGACGTCCATCCCGCCGAGATCGTGGATCGCGGCGAGCCGCTTCACCACGACCTTGCGCCGCGCCATGCGCACCGCCCCGCGCGACAGCGTCACCGTCATGATCATCGGCAGGAGCTCGGGCGTGAGCCCCACCGCGAGCGCGACGGCGAACAGAAACGACTCGATCACCGGACGGTGGAAGGCGAGATGCGCGAGCAGGACGAACAGCACGAGAAAGCCCGTCATGCGCAGGATCAGCACGCCGAAGGCGTGAATCCCGCGCTCGAACGGCGTGGGCGGGCGATCCGACTGGAGCGCCGCGGCGATGCCGCCGAACCGCGTGCTTGCTCCGGTCGCGACCACGAGCATGGTCGCCTCCCCGCTCACCACCGCGGTTCCGCTGAACAGGGCGTTGAAAGCTTCGGCTGGATACTCGGCGCGGCAAAGCCCGGCCCGCTTCTCCACCGGATAGGGCTCGCCGGTCAAAAGCGATTCGTTGGTGTGCGCCGCGCGGCTCGCAAGCACGATGCCGTCGGCGGGAACAAGGTCGCCC
>JAEULX010000136.1 GCA_016793685.1 Bradyrhizobiaceae bacterium | reverse complement strand
AGCTCGATGATGCGCGGCGCGCGATTCTCGCGGGCAGCGGCGGCGCGCTCGGCGCGGATGGCGCGCGCATGCGCGAGAAACGTGTCGGCCGTGCCCGTATCCGCCGCCGACCACACCGCGCGCACCGCGGCTTCGCCGCGTTCGGCGACAAGCGCTTCGTAATGGGCGAGGAATTTTTCGACCTGGATCGGATAGTAGGCGAGCGCCTCGGTCGCGGTATCGATTGCGGTCAGGCCGCCGCCGATGACGATCACCGGCAGCTCAACCTGCAGGTTGGCGAGGCTGTCGGATTTTGCCGCGCCGGTGAGCTGCAGCGCCATGAGGAAGTCGGAGGCCTGGCGCACGCCCGGCGCCAAACCGTTCTTCATCGGCACCACGGTCGGCTTTCCCGCGCCGGTGCACAGCGCGATGTGGTCGAAGCCGAGCGCGAATGCATCCTCGATGCCGAAGGTGCCGCCGAAGCGCACGCCGCCGAACATCTTGAACTCGGCGCGCCGCTCCAGCAGCAGCCGCACGAGCTTGAGGTAGTTCTTGTTCCAGCGGACCGTGATGCCGTATTCGGCGACGCCGCCGAAGCCGGCCATCACCCGCGAGCCGAGATTTTCTTCGAGCGAGGCGATGTTGCGGACCGGCCGAAACGCGCTGCGCGCGCCGTCGATCGCTGCGCCGGACACCTCGGGCGGCAGCGGCTCGATCTTCAGTCCGTCGATCGCGACCACGGTGTGGCCGTCATTCATCAGATGATGGGCCAGCGTGAAGCCAGCCGGCCCGAGGCCGACGACGAGCACGGTGCGCCCGCTCGCGGGCTTCGGCAGCGGGCGGCGGATGTTGAGCGGGTTCCAGCGGGTGAGCAGTGAATAGATTTCGAAGCCCCAGGGAAGGGCGAGCGTGTCCTTGAGCGTGCGCGTCTCGATCTGCGGAATATCGACCGGGTCCTGCTTCTGGTAGATGCACGACTTCATGCAGTCGTTGCAGATGCGGTGGCCGGTCGCCGCGCACATCGGATTGTCGATGATGGCGATCGCAAGCGCTCCGACGGTTTCGCCGCGCGCCTTGACCAGGTTCATCTCGGAGATTTTTTCCTCGAGCGGGCAGCCGGCGAGCGCGACGCCGAAATCGTTGCGCTTGAATCCGCCGGCTTTCTCCGTCAGCCCCTTCGCGCAACTGTCCTTGCCCTGGTTGTGGCACCAGATGCAGTAATTGGCCTGATCGAGCGCGCCGACGAGGTCCGCGCCGGGATCGGTGAGGGCGAATCCTTCGCGGCGGCGCCGGTGATCGTCGGACAGCTTGAGCATGGTGACGCCGTCGACGACTTCGGTCTCGACCGGCACGAGGCGCATGGGATCGACCTTGCCCGGCGCCTTGAACAGCACGCCGGCCTTGTGCCGATGCTGGCCCTCCGGGGTGTGGGTCGCCCACGCCGCGTAGCGGGCGGCGATGTCGAGGGCCGCCGCGTGTTCGCTTTCCTTGTCGAGGCGCGCCGCGACCCATTCGGCGAACCGGAGTTCGGTGAGGTCGCCGCCGATCAGCGCTTCGACCTCGCTTTGCAGCGCTCCGCCATCGAGGGACAGTGCGACCTGCGGCCCGTATTTCTTCATCGCGCGCCGCTGCACGAACAGCCGCTTCACCGAGTAGAGCGCGGCGAGCGCATCGTGCCGCGCCTTCAGTGCATGCAGGTCAGACCGAATTCCGAATAGTTCCCCGATGAAATCTTCGAGGTGCGGCGCAACCGCGATGATGAGTTCGGACTCGTCCTTGCCGGCGATTGCTGCGGGCGCCGCGCGGGCGGCGAGAAGCCGGTCATGCAGGGCGGCGTCCGCTTCACGCAGAAAGGCGATGAAAGCCGCGTCGAGGCGCGCAAGCCCGTCGCGCTGATAAAGGTCGGTGAAGCTCGCGCCGAAGCCGGGCGTCCAATCATCCGGCGGCGCATCCGCGGCGACGGGCGTGGAATTTTTGGCGGCGATCGGCGATACGATTGAATTCATAGGCATACATTCTCTGGCGTCTGGGCGGTTGGTGCTTTTGTAGAAGCGCCCGGTTCGCCCTTCTTAGCACTCCTGACGAAGATACAGCCCCCCAGTCTTACCGCAGCCGGCCGCGCCCCGGACATGCAAAAGGGCCCGAACGGGCCCTTTTGCGCCGAAAGTATAACCGGTTAGCTAGGCCCGCGCGCCGGCTCCGGGGAAGCTCGCGTCGTTCGACGACCGGCCTTCGCTCGCGAGCATGCCCGCCTTGCCCTTCGACCAGCGCTGGAACTCGGTTTCGAGCAGCTCGACATGCTCGACCTCTTCCGCTGCGAGCTCGCGGTAAAGCTCCTCCTCGGCCGATCCTTTTTGCACGGTGTCGGCGCGATCGGTGAAGAAGGCGACGGCGCGCTTTTCGAATGCGATGGCGGTGCGGAACAGCGTTTCCGGATCGTCGATCTTGCCTTCGACGCCGGCCTGCACCGCGGCGAGATCGACACGGAAGCCGTCGTTCGGATTGGGAACATGCACATGGTAGCGCCGCGACAGCGTCTCCATGTGTTCGTGTTCCATCTCCGAGAACTTGCTGAACAGCGACTTCAGCACGGAGTCCTGCACGCTTTCGGCGGCGCGATTGTAGAACGCCTGGCCGCCAAGCTCGATCTGGAAGGCGATGCGGATCGCATTCAGGCTCGCCTGATCGGAGATGCCGGGACGATCCAGCATCTTCAGTTCGCCGCCGCAATGCGGGCACATTCCGTAGGGGAAGGCAAAGCCCTCACTGACCTTGCGGCATTGCTCGCAGCGCCACTGCAGGCTCGCGTCGGCGCAGCAGATATAGGACTCGTCGCCTTCCAACGGCTGATGACACTTTGGACATACCCCGGTCATGGTCCAATCCTTTCTTGATCAATGCGCGCACATCACACGGATGCGCGTCCTCCGGCAGAAAAACTTCGGCTGACCGAAAGCGCCCGGCTCCGTCAACCGCCGTGCGTTCTCGAACCCGCATTCTGGCGCGACACCGGCGGCGATGCTTGTCGCCGATGTCAGGCCAGTCGTCCGCTGCGCCGGCGCGCGGCCAGCGCGCGGTTCACTCCGCCGGTGCGCCGGCTGGTGCCGCTTGCGATTCCCCTCCGGCTGCCGCTGCCGGGCGAGTGCCGACCGGCGCGCCCGGAACGAAGGCGTCGGCGTCCGCCTTGGTGACCGGCCACATCGCCTTGCCGCTCTGCAGCCAGGCGGCGACCGCCTTCGCCGCCCGTCGGCCGGCGCCCATCGCGAGAATGACGGTGGCGCCGCCGGTCACGATGTCGCCGCCGGCGAACACGCCCGGCAGGTTGGTCGCCTGCGTCTCATTATCGGCGCTGATATTGCCCCACTTGTTGAGGCTGAGGTCCGGCGCCGACTGGCCGATGATCGGATTGGGCTTGGTGCCGAGCGCGTAGATGACGGTGTCGCAGTCGAGTTCGATGATCTCGCCCGTCGGTACCGGCTTGCGGCGTCCGCGCTCGTCAGGCTCGCCGAGCGTCATCTTCTCCACCTTCATGCCACGCACATTGCCGTCGGCATCGGTGAGGATTTCGACCGGCGTGTGCAGGAAGAAGAATTCGATGCCCTCCTCCTTGGCGTGGCGCAGCTCTTCGATGCGGGCAGGGGCTTCCGCTTCGGAGCGGCGATACACGCAGCGCACCGTCGGTACGCCGAGGCGCTTGCCGACGCGCAGGCAGTCCATGGCGGTATTGCCGGCGCCGATGACGACCACGCTCTTGCCGACGCTGATCGGCGTGTCGAGGAACGGGAAGCGGTCGCCGCCCATCAGGTTGACGCGGGTGAGGAACTCGTTCGCCGAGTAGACCTGGCCCGCGAACTCGCCCGGAATGCCGAGGAACGAGGGGGCGCCGGCGCCTGCCGCAACGAACACGGCGTCGTAACCCATCTTGCCCAGCAGGTCCTGCAAGGTGAAGGTCTTGCCGATCACCTTGTTGGTTTCGAATTTGACGCCCATGTCCTTCAGCCGCTGGATTTCGCGGTTGATGATGTCGCGCGGCAGGCGGAAGCTCGGTATGCCGTATTGCAGCACGCCGCCGAGCACGTGCAGCGCTTCGTAGACCATGACGTCGGCGCCGAAGCGGACCAGGTCGGCGGCGGCGGCAAGGCCCGCCGGGCCGGAGCCCACGATCGCCACCTTGCCGAGCGGATACTCGATCACCGGCGGCAGCGCCGGCGGCGGATGGGCGTGGTCGCCGACGAAGCGCTCGATCCGGCCGATGCCGACCGATTCCAGCTT
>JAEULX010000063.1 GCA_016793685.1 Bradyrhizobiaceae bacterium | reverse complement strand
AACGCGACGTCCATTACGACCAGGCTCTCGAAAACGGGCGCGGTGGCTTTCCTGAGTCGATCAAAGTCGAAAGCCAAATCAATTGATGCTCACGCAGATGATGCTCGCGCAGATGATGCTCATGCAGAACACGGAGCGATCTGTGCAGAGGATGGAAAGGCGCCTGAAGCGCCTTTCCAAAAGCATGCCGAGGATTAGTTCGACGCGCCGAAAAGCGGCTTGCCCGCGGCGTCTTTAATCTCCTTGGCCCAGACTTCTTCGATTGCGGAGACGACTTTGTCCGGCATCGGAACATAATCAAGTTCCTCGGCCATCTTGTCCCCGTTTTTATAGGCCCAGGCGAAGAACTTCAACGCCTCGGTGGCGTTCGCCGGGTCTTGCGGCTGCTTATGGATCAGAATGAAGGTGGCGCCCGCGATCGGCCAGGAAGCGGCCCCCGGCTCGTTGGTCAGAATCACGCCAAATCCCGGCGTGCCGGTCCAATCCGCATTGGAGGCGGCGGCCTGGAACGAGTCCGCGGTCGGCTCGACAGCTTTGCCGTCGGCATTCATCAGTTTGGTGAAGGTCAGCTTGTTCTGCTTGGCATACGCATATTCGACATAGCCAACCGAACCCTTGGTCTGCGCGACATTGTTGGCGACGCCTTCATTGCCCTTGGCGCCGATGCCGGTCGGCCATTCGACCGACGTGTTGGAGCCGACCTTCGACTTCCACTCGGGGCTGACCTTCGCGAGGTAGTCGGTGAAGATGAAGGTCGTGCCGGAGCCGTCCGAGCGATGGACAACTGCGATCGCATCCGACGGAAGGTTCGTGCTTGGATTGAGTTTCTTGATTGCGGGATCGTTCCAGGTCTTGACTTCCCCGAGGAAGATCTTCGCAGTCGTCGGTCCGTCGAGTACGAGCTCGCCCGGCTTGATGCCCGGAAGATTGACCACCGGAACAACGCCGCCAAGCACCGTCGGGAACTGAACCAAGCCGGACTCGTCGAGATCAGTCGCCTTCAACGGCATGTCCGAGGCCCCGAACGTGACGGTCTTGGCCTTGATCTGCTTGATGCCGCCGCCCGAGCCGATCGACTGGTAATTCAACCCGATGCCCGTCTCTTTCTTATAGGCGTCGGCCCACTTCGTGTAGATCGGATAGGGAAACGAGGCGCCGGCGCCGGAAATGTCGGCGGCCTGCGCCGACGCGATCGCGGCAAAGGCGATCACGCCCGCCGCGATGAAGGAACGATAGAGCTTCACGGGGTTCTCTCCATGTTGGTCCAAGTTTTGTGTGGTAACGCAGACAACCTGCGTGCTTCACCGCGTTGTGGGGTCGTTATTGGCGATTTGATTTGGACATCACCCACGGCGATGAGGGTCGAGGGCCAGCAAAAATAGCGCACTGGTCCAAAACCGCGGCCTAGTCCTACGCTGAGCGTGTCACCGTTCTATGTGGTCGAGATGACAAACAAATGACACTCTAAGAGACTGATAGCACCTTAGAATTAAGGCCATGGCGGGACGGTGTCACAATCGGCAGGCGGACCGTGAAGGTGGCCCCGCTGCCAAGCACGCTCTCGATGCTGAGCCGCCCCCGATGGCGTTGAAGAATATGCTTCACCAACGCGAGCCCCAGGCCGGTGCCGCCCTGGGCGCGGCTTTCGACCACGTCGACCCGATAGAACCGTTCGGTCAGCCGCGGCAGGTGTTCCGGGGCGATGCCGGGACCGAAGTCCTTGACCATGACCACCGCCTCGTCGCCCTCGGGGGCCGTTTCGCGGGCGATCCGGAGTTCGATCCGCTTGCCGGATGCGCCGTATTTCAGCGCGTTCTCGATCAGGTTTTCGAACACCCGGATCAGTTCGTCGCGGTCGCCCAGCACCATGAGCTCGTCCGCCGGCATGTCCGCCTCGATGCCGACCCCGCGGTCGCGCGCCAGCAGTTGCAGCGCGTCGGCCACTTGGCGCACGGTCGCGACGAGATCGATCGCGGCTTCCGGGTGAAAATGCGCCTTGAGCTCGATGCGCGAGAGGGAGAGGAGGTCGTCGATCAGCCGCGCCATGCGCTCGGCCTGATCCTTCATGATGACGAGAAAGCGTTCGCGCGCGTCGGCGTCGCCCCGCGCCGGGCCCTGCAGCGTATCGATGAAGCCGGACAGCGACGCGAGCGGGGTGCGCAGCTCGTGGCTTGCATTGGCGACGAAATCCGCCCGCATCTGCTCGATCTGTCGCAGCGGCGTCATGTCGTGAAACACCATCACGAACATGCTGCGGCCGCCGGGGACGGCTTCCGGCGAAACCGGTGAGAACAGCACCTCCGACCAGCGGTCCGCCGGCACGCGCTGAAAGAACTCGACGCGCAGGGCGGCGCCGGTGGTTGTGACGCGACGCCAGGCTTCGAGAACGCCCGGATTGCGCAGCGCGAACGACAAAGGCTGGCCGCGCGTGAGCGCCGGCGCAATTTCGAGCGCCTTGGCGTTGAAGGCGCGGACGATGCCGTCGCGCTCGAGCACGATCACCGGATCCGGCATGCCGGAAATGACCGCATCGATCATGAGGTCGCCGGGATAGATGCCGATATCCTCGCGCGCACGGGCGGCGAAAGTGTCGGTCGACTGGCCGCTCGCCTCGATCAGCGCCGCCGCGGAAATCACCCCGAACCCGACGAGCGCCTGCAAAGGGGAGATGTCGCCGAGATAGGCGACGAGCAGAAAAAACGCGGCCGCGACGGGCAGGACGATGCGGACGCGGCGAAGCCGCCGGCCCCAGGACGCAGCCTGCTGAAGAGGATCATGCTGCTCGTCGGATTTGACCATCGTCAGCCGCACCCAACCTCGCCAAAGCCCGCCGCGTCAGCGTCCGCGCCGGCGCTTTCGGACGCCGGCGCTCGTGCAGATTCGGGCGTCCCGGGCCGCCGCGCACAAGGCTACACCGGGTCGCATTCGTTCTTTCCGATCCGGTGCGCGGACGCCTTTGCAGGCCTTGCTTTATCCGGGTGAATCCCTGCGCGGACCCGCCGCGCGCTCAGCCACAGCTCACGGGCTCCGAGGATCACGAGCGCGATGAAAAAGGGAACGAGGTAATAGAGGAGCCGAAACAGCAGGAGACCGGCGAGCAGTTCCTCCTTCTCGTACTGCCAGAGCGCGACCAGCATGGCCGCATCGAACACGCCGAGCCCGCCGGGCGAATGGCTGGCAAAGCCGAGCAGCGTCGCCGAGACGAAAATCGTCGCGATGGTCACGAAGCCGATATAGGGATCGTCCGGCAACAGCACGTACATCGCCGCCGCGCAACTGGCGAGATCGACGATGCCGATGGCGATCTGAAGCAGCGTCAGCGGGCCGTCCGGCAGGGTCAGTTCCCAATTGGCGCGCCCGATCACGCGGGGGGCCCGCCATACCCAGCCGACATAGGTCGTAAGCGCCGCGAGGATCAGCACCGCGAGCGCCCGGTTGGCCCAGGCCGGAAGCTGGTCGATCGCCGTCGCCGCCTCCGGCCTGTAGGCGACCCCGAGGCCGAGCACGGTCGCATTGCCCAGCCAGAAGGTGAACCCGGCCACGAAGCAGATTTTCGCCACTTCGATCGCGGACAGCCCGTAATGCGAGTAGATGCGGTAGCGCACCGCGCCGCCGGTGAGCGCGCTCGCGCCGACATTGTGTCCGACCGAATAGCTGGTGAAGCCGGCGATGAAGGCGATGCTGTAGGGCACGTCGCGCCGCCCGATCGTGTAGAGGGCGAACACGTCGTAGAAGGTGAGCGTGATGTAGCCGAGCACGACGAAGCTGGCGGCGACCAGCACGTCGCGCGCAGTGAATGAGCGGAGGGCCGCCACCACCTCAGCGAGGTCGATGTCGTGGAGCGCGCGATAAAGCACGGCGATCGCCGCGAGGATGACCGCGAGGCTCAATAGAAAGCCGAATCGGTGCCAGCCGATTCTTCGATCAAAAGCCTGCGCGGCTGCGCGCAGCCAGTCATACATGGTCGCTACCGGCAGCTGATCCGCCTCGGTTGAGGCGGGCGATGTCCATGTCAGACGCGTGTCCACTCGCGTCTAACAGAACCGGACACCGAAGGCGAGAGCGGCCGGCCGGTCCGAGGCGAATTTTGTGTGACGGTACGGCCATTTGTCATGCATTCGTCATCGCGGGTCATGGCAACTTCATAGGCGGCTCTGGCGGCGAGCGCCAGCCTCCCCGGCCGGGCGGCGAGGCGCCGGCGCCGGCTTGCCGGCAGTCAGGCGCCCGTGATCGGACGGCCGTCATCGGCAATGGACAATTGCCGGCGCATCGGGAATGGTCCCGCCCGCACTATCGCATGCTTTTCGGACAGCTGTGCCGACCAGACCGTTCGCGCCGCCCCGCGGCGCGGCGGGGGTCCGCGGGGGTGCGTCGAGCAGAGGCTTTCGCCTGCAGCGAAGCGTCGCGCAGGCAACAGGAACGAGAACGATGACGCAGACCGAGAAGGTGCTGGCGCGCAAGGATCACGGCGTCGGTCATTTGATCTTCAACAATCCCGAACGGCACAATGCCCTGTCCCTCGACATGTGGGAGGCGGCCGGCGTCATTCTCGAGGATTTCGTCAGTGACGACAGCGTGCGCGTCATCGTGTTGAGCGGCGCCGGCGGCAAGGCTTTCGTGTCGGGCGCGGATATTTCGCGCTTCGACGACGAGCGCGCGAATGTCGCGGCGATCGATGCCTACAACGCCGTCGTCGATCGCACGACCACCACGCTCTCCGAATCGCCGAAACCGACCATTGCCCAGATCGAAGGATTCTGCCTCGGCGGCGGCGTTGCGATCGCCATTTGCTGCGACTTGCGCATCTGCTCCGACAATTCGCGCTTTGCCGTGCCGGCGGCGAAGCTCGGGCTCGGCTATGTCTATCCCGGCCTGAAGACGCTCGTCGACCTGATCGGACCGGCGTTTTCCAAGGAGATTTTCTTCACCGCCCGCCAGTTCACCGCGGAGGAGGCCCGCATCATGGGGCTCGTCAACCGGGTGCTGCCGGCGAGCGATCTCGAAACCTTCGTGAGCGATTATGCCGGCATGATCGCCGCCAACGCGCCGCTCACCATCCGCGCAGCCAAATTCGCGATCGGACAGGCGATCAAGGACGAGTCGGAGCGCGACCTCGCCCGGTGCGACGAACTGGTGCGGGCGTGTTTCGTCAGCAACGACTATGTCGAAGGCCGGCGCGCGTTCATGGAAAAGCGCAAGCCCGCATTTACCGGAACGTAATCGGCCCGGCGCGATTGCGCCGAGCTGTCCGGCCTATTCTCCGGGAACGCCGGGCTCGCCATCCGCTTCCGCGGATCGGCGCAGCGCGTCGCGGCACGCCGCCCACACCTTTTCCGGCGTGGCCGGCATGTCGAGGCGCGCGCCGGCGGGTCCCGGGATGGCGTCGGCGATCGCGTTCATGACGGCGGCGAGCGCGCCGGTGGTGCCGGCTTCGGCGACCCCCTTCACGCCCAGCGGATTGGTGGTCGCCGGCACGTTGTGTTCGCCGGTCACCAGCGCCGGCAGGTCGGTGGCGCGCGGCAGCCCGTAATCCATGAACGAGCCGGTCAGCAGCTGGCCGCTGTCCATATCGAAGACCGCCTGCTCGCGCAGGGCCTGCCCGAGCCCCTGCGCGACCCCGCCGTGGATCTGCCCCTCGACCAGGACGGGATCGAGGGTGCGGCCGCAGTCGTCGACGGCGGTGTAGGCAACGACCTCGACCACGCCGGTCTCCGGATCGATCTCGACCTCGGCGATGTGGCAGCCGTTCGGATAGGTATGCGGCGTCTCGGCGACCAGCTTGGTGTCGAGGTCCTCGGGACTCTCTCCGCGCGCCTTGCGTGCCTTCGCCGTCTCGGCGAGCGCGAACAGGGTGATGCTTCGGTCGGTGCCGGCCACGCTGAATGCGCCTTCGCCGAACACGATGTCCGCCTCGTCGGCTTCGAGCGCGGCAACCGCGAGCCGGCGTCCCTGCTCGATCACGGCCTCGGCGGCGCGCACGATCGCCGATCCGGCGGTCATGGTCGTTCGCGAGCCGACGCTGGAAAAGCTTGCGACCTCGAGATCGCTGTCGCCGTGGACGAGGCGGACCGCGTCGGGATCGAGGCCGAGCCGCTCCG
>JAEULX010000028.1 GCA_016793685.1 Bradyrhizobiaceae bacterium | reverse complement strand
CGAATGCATCATGGGGGAGGTTGATCTTTGCCATTAGCGCCTCGCTGGGTCTGTTTTTTTGCACTGGACCGGAACGCCCCCGCTAACATTAATCTCCATCAATAATTTACCGCCAGCCCGCGCTTCGGCGACTGACGGTCTATTGAAAAAATATGCCACTCCCGCGTGCGGGCAGAATCGCAAGCTGCCGGCGCCCCGCGGCCCTTCCGGAACCGCGGGAAGCCGAAAGGAACAATCAGTTCCTGCGATCCATCAGCCGGCGCGCGATGACCTGCGCCTGGATTTCCGCCGCGCCCTCGAAGATCGAGAGAATGCGTGCGTCGCACAGAAGGCGCGAGGCCCGGTATTCGAGGGCGAAGCCGTTGCCGCCGTGTATTTGCACGGTGTTGTCGGCGGCCGCCCAGGCGACGCGCGCGGCGAGCAGCTTCGCCATGCCCGCTTCGAGGTCGCAGCGCTTGCCCTCGTCCTTCTGGCGGGCGGCGTGATAGGCGATCTGCCGCGAGATCATGATTTCCGACGCCATGATCGCGATTTTGTCGGACACGCGCGGGAAGCCGAGAATCGGCTGGCCGAACTGGATGCGCGTTTCGGCATAGCGCAGCCCCTCCTCCATCGCCGCTTCGGCGACGCCGATGGCGCGCGCGGCGGTCTGGATGCGCGCAGCCTCGAAGGTCTGCATGAGCTGCTTGAAGCCCTGCCCCTCGACCCCGCCAAGCAGGTTCTCGGCCTTCACCTCGAACCCGTCGAAGGCGATCTCGTATTCCTTCATGCCGCGATAGCCGAGCACCTCGATTTCGGTGCCCGACATGCCGGGCGCCGGGAATGGGTTTTCGTCGGTGCCGCGCGGCTTCTCGGCGAGCAGCATGGACAGGCCCTGATAGCCGGGGTCCTTGGGATTGGTGCGCACGAGCAGGGTCATGAGGTCCGCGCGCACCGGGTGGGTGATCCAGGTCTTGTTGCCGTAGACCTTGTAGACATCGCCCTCGCGCACCGCGCGGGTCTTCAGCGAGGCGAGGTCCGAGCCGGTATTGGGTTCGGTGAACACCGCCGTCGGCAGCACTTCGCCGGTGGCGATCAAGGGCAGCCACTTGTTCTTCTGCTCCTCGGTGCCCGAGCTGAGGATCAGCTCGGCCGCGATCTCCGAGCGGGTGCCGAGACTGCCGACGCCGATATAACCGCGCGAAAGCTCCTCGGAGACGACGCACATCGACTCCTTGCCGAGCCCCATGCCGCCGTATTCCTCCGGAATGGTCAGCCCGAACACGCCGAGTTCGGCGACGTGCTTGATCGTCTCCAGCGGTATGTAGCTGTTGGTCAGGTGCCATCCGTGCGCCTGCGGGATCACTTCGCTGTCGGCGAATTTGCGCATCTCGTCGCGGATTTGCTCGAGCGTTTCGTCGAGGCCGCAATCGCCCGGCGTCGCCGTATGGTGCGCGCTGATCAGTTCGGCCAGGCGCGCGCGGTTGGCCGGCGTGTTGCCGGAGTCCGCCAACGCGGCGATCGCCGGCGCCAGCCGGGTCGCGACCTCGAGCGTATCGAGCCCGAGATCCGCAGGGCGCACGAATTCGCCCTGGCTCATCGGAATGCCGCCGACGACCTGCGCGAGATATTCGCCGAGCCCGATCCGCACCACCAGTTCCTCGATCTGGCCGAGGCGGCCGGCCTCGCTCA
This sequence comes from Bradyrhizobiaceae bacterium, assembly GCA_016793685.1. Classification (GTDB taxonomy): domain Bacteria; phylum Pseudomonadota; class Alphaproteobacteria; order Rhizobiales; family Xanthobacteraceae; genus Rhodoplanes. The sequence goes on along the minus strand of JAEULX010000028.1, from coordinate 3,961 downwards.
TGCGGCCGGCGTAGGCGGCGAGCTGGCGCACAGCTTCCGCATAGGTCGCAAGCCAGGCGAGCCCGTGAGTCGCGCGCTGCTCGCGATCGAACAGGCGCGCCGCAATCCCCCCTTCGGCGGAAACCCGCGCACGAACCTTGTTAATCGCGTCGGCTAAAATTGCATCGAGCGCCCCGGCGGCCTCATGAGCAACACTGACAAGATCAGGAACCGTCTCCGCACGCAACGCAGCAATAGCCATGGAAATTCTCCGGAAAATCGTAAGTTTCGCGGTGCCGCAAACAATCGTTTCAATGCTCCCAAACCTCGCTTAAGGCAAGGCCGGACTGCCCTTTGCGGGCCGCTTTTGGCGCGCATGCGGGGCACGGACCTTGCCAAGCCCATAAGCGTTGGCAAGGGATCAGAACCGTTGCTTTGGATACTGCCCCTTGCGCCCGTTGGTCAGCTGCTTTCGCATTGCTTATGACGCATTCATCGCCTTCATCCGCGACGATGGATGGGCGATCGCGAGCCACATCGCCCTGACATTGCTGATGTCGCTGTTTCCGTTTCTCATCTTCGTGGCGGCGCTGACCGGCTTCCTCGGCGCACAGAATCTGTCGGACCAGGTCGCGCTGATCCTGCTCGAAGCCTGGCCGCAGGCGGTCTCCCGGCCGATCTCGAGCGAGATCGAGAGCGTGCTGACGACGGCGCACTCCGGGCTGTTGACGTTCGGCGGGGCGCTCGCACTCTATTTTTCGTCCAGCGGCATCGAGAGCCTGCGCATCGGCCTCAACCGCGCCTACGGCGTTCCCGAGCAACGGTCCTGGTGGCTGCTGCGCCTGGAATCGATCGCCTATATTCTCGTCGCGGCGCTGGCGCTGATCGCGCTTTCCTTCCTCATCGTGCTCGGGCCGCTGATTCTGCAATCGGCCAAGCGCCATTTTCCGGCATTGAGCCAGTTCGAGGTGACGCTGACGTTCCTGCGCTTCGGCGTTGCGACGGCCGTGCTCGTGGTCGCCCTGGTGCTCGTGCACAAGTGGCTGCCCGCCGGCAAGCGGTCGCTGCTCGATATCACGCCAGGCATCATCGTCACGCTCGCGATGTGGCTCATCACCGGCGTGCTGTTCGGGCGCTACCTCGCGCAGTTCGCGGGCGCGTATGTCACGACTTACGCCGGACTTGCCTCGGCGATGATCGCACTCGTCTTCTTGTACTGGACGGCGACCATCTTCATATACGGCGGGGAGTTGAACGCGGTGATCGTCAATCTGCGACAGCAGCGGAAGGACGAGGCCGACGCCGCATGAATTGCAAAATGAATTGCAAACGTCATGCCGCCCCAGGTGCGGCCGCTTCGCCCGGCGCCGCCGCTTCGATCGCCAGCGCATGAACGCCGCCCGCGAGTTCCGCCGACAGCACCTGATTGATCATCCGGTGACGATCGAGCCGGCTCTTCCCGGAAAAACCAGCGGCGACGATGCTCACGCGAAAGTGCGTCTCGCCCTCCGGACGCCAGCCGCCGTGTCCCTTGTGCTTGTGCGATTCATCAGTCACCGCGAGGCGTTCCGGCGAGAAAGCCTTCGTCAGCTTTTCTGCGATAGCGTCGCGCACGCGCATGCGGTGTCAACTCCTCGTATTGGTACGGACCTCCTTGTCCGCTTCCATGCTCCGCGGATCACGTTATGCGTAACCTGTCAAGCTTGCGGGCGATCGCCCAAAGCCCACATAATGGCCGCCGATGAAATTGGACTCACCCCTCTTCGACCGCATCCGCGTCAAGCCCGCACGAGATCGGCAGGCACGCGGCGCCGTACACGTTTGCGAGTGGCCCGGCTGTCAGGAGGCCGGCACGCATCGCGCTCCCAAAGGGCGGACGCGCGAGCGCGAGTATTGGCGGTTTTGTCTCGACCACGTGCGTGAGTACAACCAGTCCTACAACTTTTTTGAAGGGATGAGCGCGGAGGCGGTGGAACGCTTCCAAAAAGATGCGCTCACCGGCCATCGCCCGACCTGGAAACTCGGCCTGTCGATGGGCTCGCGTTTCAAGCGCTTGAAGCTCAACGGCTTGTTCGCGGACAGCACCGATCCCTTTGCATTCCAAGGCGAGTTCGGGGACGGGCCGACGCGCCGTCAGAATGCGCACGCCTACGCCGAGCAGCGCACCGTCCGTAATGCCGAGCGCAAGGCGCTGCATACGATGGGCCTCGAGGAAGGCGCCACGCGGGCCGAGATCAAGGGCCGGTTCAAGGAGCTGGTGAAACGGCACCACCCCGACGCCAACGGCGGCGATCGCGGCACGGAAGATAAATTGCGAGAAATTATCGAGGCATACAGATTTTTGAAATCGACGGGGTTGTGCTGATCGACGAGCCCCTTCGCCTGCGCTTCAGCAATGAACCCCGGCAAGGAATCCGGGTTTCCCGTTGCGGGTGAGGATTTTCCGGGACGGCTAGTGCGCAAAAGCCTATATGTTCCTACATGAGCCCAAATTCCTGTCCTTCGTTCCGGTCGAAAGCGCGGTCTGCTATCTGTGGCGGATGCGTCGGGCGTAGCCGCGTTGGATCTCCGTATGTCGGACACTGCCGAGGCCAGGAGGTGCAATGAACTCTGCAACTGAAACCATGGCCGGCCTGCCTGACATGAAAGTGTCGGTGCGCCAGCTGTTCGGCATCGACAGCGATATGGAAGTTCCGGCCTTTTCCGAACCCGATGAGCATGTTCCGGACATCGACACCGATTACCGGTTCGACCGGCCGACCACGCTCGCCATCCTCGCAGGTTTCGCCAAGAACCGCCGCGTGATGGTGACTGGCTACCACGGCACCGGCAAATCGACCCATGTCGAGCAGGTCGCCGCGCGGCTCAACTGGCCATGCGTCCGGGTCAATCTCGACAGTCACATCAGCCGCATTGATCTGATCGGCAAGGACGCGATCGTGATTCATGAAGGCCAGCAGGTGACCGAGTTTCGCGACGGCATCCTGCCCTGGGCGCTTCAGCACAATGTCGCTTTGTGCTTCGACGAATACGACGCCGGCCGCCCGGACGTCATGTTCGTGATTCAGCGCGTGCTCGAAGTGTCGGGCCGCCTCACCCTGCTCGACCAGAACAAGGTGATCAAGCCGCATCCGGCCTTCCGTCTGTTCGCCACCGCCAACACGGTCGGCCTCGGCGATACGAGCGGCCTCTATCACGGCACCCAGCAGATCAACCAGGGCCAGATGGACCGCTGGTCGATCGTCACCACCCTCAACTATCTGCCCCACGACAACGAAGTGGAGATCGTCCTCGCCAAGGCGAAGCATTACCGCACCGAGCAGGGCCGCGACATCGTCAACAAGATGGTCCGTCTCGCCGACCTCACCCGCAACGCCTTCATGAACGGCGATCTGTCGACGGTCATGAGCCCGCGCACGGTGATCACCTGGGCGGAGAACGCCGATATCTTCAAAGAAATCGGCTTCGCCTTCCGGGTGACGTTCCTCAACAAATGCGATGAGCTCGAGCGTCCGCTGGTCGCGGAATTCTACCAGCGTTGCTTCGGGCAGGAATTGCCCGAATCGTCGGTGAATGTCGCGCTGAGCTGACTTGCGCCCTCTCCGCCAGGGAGAGGGAAAAAGCCATGGCTTCGAACATCAAAGGCAAACCTTCGGCCAAGGAAAGCCCGAACGAACCGTTCAAGCGGGCGGTGACGGGGTGCCTGCGCGCGATCGCCCGCAAGCCCGAGATCGAAGTCGCTTTCGCCGCCGAGCGGCCTGGCGTCGCCGGCAACAAGGCGCGGCTTCCCGAGCCGCCGCGCAAGCTGACCGAAGGCGATGCGGCCATCGTGCGCGGCCATGCCGACGCCATCGCGCTGCGGATGGCCTGTCACGACAAGGCCGTTCACCGCAAGCTGCTTCCCGGCGGCCAGCAGGCGCGCGCGGTGTTCGAGGCGGTCGAGCAGGCAAGGGTGGAGGCGATCGGCGCCCGCCGGATGCTG
>JAEULX010000263.1 GCA_016793685.1 Bradyrhizobiaceae bacterium | reverse complement strand
AGGGCGGGCCTCAGTTACACCGCGTCGAGGGGCATGATCAGGTTGGTGTCGCATCCCTGAGGCCCGCCTTCTGACCATAGAAACGCGCGCAAACCTACTCAGTTTCAGCCTTCTGCAAAAAATGAGTAAGAAGCGGCTTTACCTTCATTTGCATCAATTAAGCGATTGACATTATATATGCATTTAACTAAATATGAAATGGGGGAGGGAGACGGCCATGGCCGATTTGACGCGCGAGCAGCGGCTCCAAATAATGCTGACGCCCGCTGAACTTAGAGCGCTGGACGACTTTCGTTATGCGCACCGGATGCCGAGCCGGGCAGCAGCCGTGCGGGAGCTGCTGCGTCGCGGACTGACCGCGGCGGGCTTTGAGAGCGCCGATGGCGCGATGAAATCCCGGGATTTCGGCGTCATCGGCCGAACGCAAACGAGATAGCGCGCCGGCGATCAGCCGGAACTCGCCGGTCGAAAGCCGCTGCGCCCGCCTTAATGGGCGGCGCTCTCCGCCAGCCGTGCCTTCAGGCGCGGCGCGGCAAAGTCGAGGAAGGCGCGCAATTTGAGGGGCAGGAGCCCTCCCCCGCTGTAGACCAGGCTGACCGGCCAGGGCGCCGGCTCGAAATCCTCGAGCGCTGTGACGAGCGCACCCGTCCGCGCCGCCGTTGCGATTTGGTAGGAGAGAACGCGCGTTACCCCTACCCCCGCGACCGCCGCATCGATCGCTGCCTCGGCGGTGTTGACGACAAGCCGGGAATGAACGGGGACCGATACCTCGGATTTCCCGATCGTGAATTTCCACGCTCCCGGCGCCATCAGCGCTTCGAAAGTGATGCAGTCATGCGCGCCGAGTTCCGTCGGATCTTTCGGCGTGCCCCGCGCCGCGAAATAATGCGGGCTCGCGCAGACCACGCGGCGGATGGCGCCCACGCGGCTCGCGATCAAGCTGCTGTCCGGCAAGTCGCCGATCCGCACGGCGAGATCGACGCGGTCGTCGAGCAGGTTCACCACATGGTCGGAGAGCAGGAGCCGGACGTCGATGTCGGCAAAGGCCCCGAGAAATTCCGAGATGATCGGGAGAACGTGGAGGCGGCCGAAGACAATGGGCGCGGTGATGAGCAGGTCGCCCCGCGGCGCGCGATATTCGCCGGCGGCCGAGCGTTCGGCTTCGTCGACCTCGTCGAGAATACGCCTGCACGCCGCCACATAGGACCGCCCCGCATCGGTCAGCGCGAGGCGACGGTTCGAGCGGCTCAGGAGGCGCGTCCCGAGATAGGACTCGAGATCGGAAACCTTGCGGCTGACGGTTGCGAGCGGCACGCCCAGCCGACGCGATGCGGCCGACAGGCTGCCCGCCTCCACCGCCGCCACCAGGATCGACATCGCTTCGAGGCGATCCATTTTCCAAAATCCGGAAGGATATCTCTCATTATTACCGTCTTATTCTAATTATTGGAAGTGACTAAGTCCTGCGCGTCGGCCAGCCTCGGCCAAACCCGCAAGGAGCGCCCATGTCCCGCATTCCCACCCCTCCCACGATCGACGCCGCCCCGCCCGCTTCCCAACCCTTATTGGAGAACGTCAAGAAGCAGTTCGGCGCCGTGCCCAATCTCTTTCGCCTCGTCGCGAACAGTCCGGCCGCCCTCGAGGGCTACCTCGCCCTCTCCGGCGCGCTCGCGAAGGGGACACTGCCCGCGCCGACGCGCGAGCGCATCGCGCTTGCGGTTGCCGCGATCAATGGCTGCGACTATTGCCTCGCGGCGCATACATATCTCGGCAAGAACCTCGCGAGGCTCGATGACGCCGAGATCGCCGCCAATCGCGCCGGCACGTCGAACGACGTCAAAGCGGATGCGGCGGTGCGCTTCGCGGTCAAGGTCGCGCAGGCGCGCGGCCATGTCGGCGACGACGATGTAAATGCCGTCAAGGCTGCCGGTTACGACGATGCGCAGGTGATCGAGATCGTGCTCCACGTGGCGCTGAACACCTGGACCAACTACGTCAACGAGGTCGCCAAGACCGACATCGACTTCCCCGTCGCCGCTCTCCGCAAGGCGAGCTGACAGGCGCCCCTGCGACGCCCCGCCGGCGCGGTCCCCGCGTCGCCGGGGCTGCCCGGGCCAACCCACGAGGATCCTGCGATGAGCCGTCCGCCGCTTCCCCCCTTTACCGCGGAAACCGCAGCGCAGAAGGCGCGCATGGCGGAAGACGCATGGAACACGCGCGACCCCGCACGCGTCGCGCTCGCCTATACGGTCGACAGCCGTTGGCGCAATCGCTCGGAGTTTCTCGAAGGCCGCGCCGCGATCGAAGCGTTTCTGATCCGGAAATGGAGCCGCGAACTCGATTACCGGCTGATCAAGGAGGTCTGGGCCTTTCGCGACAACCGCATCGCCGTCCGCTTTGCCTACGAATGGCACGACGACAGCGGCAACTGGTTCCGCAGCTACGGCAACGAGAACTGGGAATTCGACGCGCACGGCCTGATGCGCCTGCGCATCGCCAGCATCAACGACCTCCCGATCAACGAGAGCGAGCGCAAGTATCGCTGGCCGCTCGGCCGCCGGCCCGACGACCACCCGTCCTTGAGCGAGCTCGGGCTGTAGGAGCGATCATGAGCGCCCAGGCCTATTCCAGCGATGTCGCGTTCACTCCGTCGGTCAAGGCGGTGCAGGCGCGCAAGGGATCCCGCCGCAGCTATGCCCGCATCGAGGAGCGCGGCGGCTGGCAGACGCGCATCACCTCCGACCTCGCACGCTTCATCGAGGCGCAGACGAGCATATTTCTCGCGACCGCGACGCGCGAAGGCCAGCCCTACATCCAGCACCGCGGCGGCCCGGCGGGGTTTCTCAAGGTGCTCGACGACAAGACCATCGGCTTCGCCGATTTCGTCGGCAACAAGCAGTACATCACGCAAGGCAACCTTGCCGAAAATCCCAAGGCCTATCTTTTCCTGATCGACTATGCCCACCGCCAGCGCGTCAAGATCTGGGGCGAAGCGCGCGTCATCGAGGGCGATGCAGAGTTGACGGCAAAGCTGATGCCGGAAGACTACAAAGCGCGCCC
>JAEULX010000242.1 GCA_016793685.1 Bradyrhizobiaceae bacterium | reverse complement strand
GCAGGCGTCGCTTCTCGCCTACATCGACGTGTTCTGGACCCTGATGCTGGTGTCGGCGGCGATGATCCCGCTCGCCCTCCTGCTCCGCAATGTCAAGCTCGGCGGTGACGCCCCGCCGGCTCACTGACCGACGAGAGAACGGCGACGCATTCATTAGGAGGCTGGAGCGCATTCGTCCCGATGGGATCGGAATTCGCTCCGGTCGTCGGCGAGTGCAAAAATGGCGAATGCAAAAATTTGCCTACGCCGCCTTCCATTTGATGGAGCAGCCGACGGAGGGCATCTGACCGGTCGGCGCCTTGCCCTGGGCGATCGTGCGCATCGCTTCGACGAGCTCACGACGCGCATCCGGCGGCGGGGGAGTCGTGCGGCCCTCGTCCAGGCGGCCGCGATACTGAAGCGTTTGCCGTGCGTCGAAGCCGAAGAAGTCCGGGGTGTACATTGCGCCATACGCCCGCGCCACCGACTGATCCTCGTCGTGCAGGTAGGGAAACGGGAAATCGTACGTCCCGGCGAAGCGCTTCATGTTGGCGAACGAGTCTTCCGGATAGTGTTCGGCGTCGTTCGAGCATATCGCGGCAAAGCCGACGCCTTCCGCCATGAGCGTCCTTGCGTCCCGCACCAGCCGGTCGATGACGGCTTTGACGTAAGGACAGTGATTGCAGAGGAAAACGATCACCGTCCCTTTGGAGCCTGCGATGTCCTGCAAGGCGTAGGTCTTCCCGTCGGTGGCGGGCAGCCGGAACGGCGGCGCCGGCGAGCCGAGGGCTGTCGATGCGGCGGTTGCGGCCATGCGCGACCTCGTCGTTGGATGTCCTGCGACGGGAAGCATGGCACGGTTATGATGCGCTGTCGCCCGCGTCGTTTGGCGGCGCTCGCCTCAGCGTCCTGTCAGCCGCGCTGCCGGTCGAACAGGCGGCGAATCCAGTCGGAGATCTCCAGCGTGAGGAGTTTGAAGAAACTGCCGATCGAGTCGGCGGCGACGCGCTGAAACACGACGACGCCGTTTGCAGGCAAGCGGGCGGTGAAGTCGCCGTGGGCGCAGACCAACCGCTTCGGGTTCGTCACGCCAGTGCCGCCGTACGCCGTCGCGTCGCTGTTGAGCACCTCGGCAAAAACGCCGAGACGCAGCCCGTTATGCGAAATCCGGTAGCCGTCGGCGAACGGGGCGTTGCTGAGGGTCGCGATCACGAGAAATTCTTTTTTCCCGAGCCAACGGCGGAATGCGATGGCGCGGTTGGCGTCATGGACGTGCAGCACCTCGACCTGGGGCGATCTCAGCGCCGCGTGCTGCCGGCGCAGCCGGATGGCGTCGCGATAGAAGTTGAACAGCTTTGCGCCGCTTGTCGCGCGCAGCGCGTGGAAGTCCTCCCGGTGATAAAGCCAGTCATGGTAGCGGTACGGCTCCTTTGCGCCGACCTCCTCGCCCATGAAGAACATCGGAACGCCGGCAGCCAGCAGCGTGAGGCCGGCGACAGCCCGGCAGCGGGATTCCGCCCAGTCGCGGTTGCCGTCCAGCTTGCCGTTGACGGCGGTCTGGATGGTGCGGGCCGAACGCAGCTCGCGATTGCCTTCCCAATAGGCGGCGTTGCCGGCCTGATCGTGCGACTCGTGATAGATGACGTGGCCCGGCGTCTTCAGCAGCGTTGTCGCCAGCGACGAGACCGCGAGCGGATTGTTACCGCCGAAGCCGGCAAAGTGCAGGAGACGGGCCTGGCGTGAGTCGTTCTGCGAGTCGCCGATCAGTTGATGATACCACTCGGCCCACCAGGTCGCGTCGAAGCCGATGCCGCCGCGTTCCTGCGGCTCGGTGATCGCGTCCCAGCCCGTGTGGTCCTCGGCGGTCAGAATGATCGAGGGCTTGAGCAGGCGAAGCGTGCGCACCCACTCGCGCAGGAACTTGGTTCCGAACAGGTTGGCTTCCGCGCAGATCGCGCCGTTGCCGTCGATCACATTGTCGCGGTGGAATGATTGGGTGAGATCGACACGGAATCCGTCGACGTGGAACTCGCTCAGCAGCATGGCGGCGCTGCTGATGAACAATTGGCGGACCATCTCGCTGCGGAAATTCGGCGTGGCGCCGCTCGATCCGTTGCTGAGGTAGCCGCCCTCCGGCCGCGCCCAGTCCGACGGCTTTCCCTGGTACCAGTAATAGACGTTCGTGGTGTGCGTGTTGCTGTCGTACATCCACTGCGCGCGTTCGGCGTCGTGGATGAAGTGATTGTAGACGACATCGACCAGCACGGCGATGCCGCGCCGGTGGCACTCGCGCACGAAATGCTTGAAGCGATGCGGACCGCCGCCGGAATGTTCGATCGCAAAGTAATGCGAGGTGCCGTATCCCCAGCTCCAGCCCTCCGCTTCGGTCAGCGGCATCAGTTCGATGGCGTTGACGCCGAGTTCGACCAGATGATCGAGCAGGTCGACGGCGTCGTGGAACGAGCCCGGCAGCGGGTTGCCGGCTTCGTCGCGCTTTCCGGCGCCGAGGCCGTCCACATGCATTTCGTAGATGACGAGTTCGTCCAGGCGCTTGGGCACTGGCCGGCGCCGGTCGTACTCGGTGGCCCAAAAGGCCTTGTCGTCCAGCGATTGCGCCGGCGGAAAAGCGTCGTCGTCGATATCGCTGCTCACGCACTCCGGATCGATGACCATCGAGCAGCTCTTGGCGCCGTCGAGATCCTGGCGGGTATGATTCCAGGGAGCCTCGCCCTCGCGCGGGTTCTCCGGCTTCTTGTGTCCTGACCCGATCTGGCAGCGCGAATAAAGATCCGTCCGATAGGCGACGGAGCCGTCGTCCTTGCGAATGCGGAACATGTAGAGCTGGTGGTCCCAGCGCGCGAAATCGGCAAGCGCGGGGTCCGCAGGATCGCTCTCCCAGATGCCGCTGCCGTCGGCTCGCCTGGTCAGCTTGAAGGCGTGCTTTACGCCACGGCCGTCATTCCAGATGTACCCGCTGACGGGTTCGCCGATGACGACATCGACCTCGCGCGCGTTCGGCGCCCAGACAGAAAACACGAGCGCTGGTTTCTTCGTGCCCCTGCGCCAGACCTTGTTGGCGCCGAGCCGGCGGCACTGGGTGAACCAGTAGCGTTCGACCTGTCCGGCCTCGCGGAGCTCGAAGCTGCGCTGCTGTACGCTCGAATTGGGGTCGCCCACCTCGATCGGGATGCCGGAGGCGCCGGCCTCGTGCTGCGTGTCGACGATGACGCGCCAATGGAAAGTCCATCCGCGCTGCGCAGCGTCGAACCGCACGTCCGCGCGCCAGGCCGGGCAGCCGTCCGGCGCCGTGAATTTCTTCATGGCGATGGTGCGCGACTGCTCGGAATAACGGCCCTGGCGGTCCCAACTGCCGACCAGGCGCACATTGCGGAAAATCGGTTGTTTCAGGCCGGTAAGCCACTCGAAACGCACTCTCAGGCGAGCCATGTACCCCTCTGTGGTTCGCCGCACACGCTTTGAAGGTTGTTATCGAACAGCCGGCGGACGCCCTGCATGCGCAAGGTCATGCCGGATTCTCAAATCGCTCAATTGCGGTCGAACGACCACCTATGATTTCGTCGGCGCTGAAGGTGATGAGTATAACGTGCATGTCTGACATACCTCTATAGGCAAATAGTCGGCGGCGCAAAAGACATCTGAGAACTATTCACGGATCGCTCCACGGGAATGGAGCTGCCGCTTGTGAAACGTCGACTCGGGCCGGGCTTCGCAAGAAAGCCCTTCGCAAAGACCCGCATGCGCGGTTTAGAATTCGCTGAGAATCAACCCAGGCGGCACGGCCTCTCCATAAAGACTGAGGCGCTCGGCGCGTTCAACCGGCACGACATTTCTGACGCGGCCGGCTTTGGCGGGAGCGACTCCGCATTTTTCCAATTTGGTGGCGATCTGATTGCGCAGTGATCGGGGCAGGTCCACGCGCCGGTCATCGACCGCACGGGCGGCGCGCAGAAACAGCGTCTGTGCCTCGGAAAATTCCGGATCGGCCCAATCGAACCGGCGAAACGCCTCGTAGGCCTTTTCCACGAGCGCAGCCGGAGCAACGCTTTCCGGCCCCCCGTAGAACGGCGTCCGGTTGAGCAGCAAACCGAGCGCTGCGAGGTAATGCGCACAGTGTTTTTTTTGCGTCGCGAGGTCCACGGCGCTGTCGATGAAGCGCCCGATCAGCTCGGCCTTGCGTTCCTGGCTGAGGCGTTCGAACGAGCCGGCCATGCGGATCAATTCGGGCGCGACATTCTTTTGCTGATAGATCCTGTCTTTCTCTTCGGTCAGCAGCGCTTCCTGCCGCTCTTGCGACAGGCCGCCGGCAACCCGCCGCCACAGGATGTACTCCTGAAGCTTGCTCCGCTTGCCGGGAAACCGTAGTCCGCCGGCGTGGATGGCCCACAGGGCGTCGATGCGGCGCTGATCCATCGGCACGCCGAATCCGGGCCGCATGAGAAAGCCGGCGAGGATCAGCCACGCTTCTTCATGGTCGGCCGACAGCGCCCGGCCGGATTGGCTCGCCTCCAAGCTCGTCCAGAGGTCGCGGAGGAGGATTGCATTCCAATCGCCTTTGGGCTGGGAGAGGATTTTCTCCAAGCTCTGCATTAGCCGCGCCGCCGTCACTTTCTCGCCCTTGCGGAGCGGCGGCGCAAATGCGGCGGTTATCCGCTGCGCGGCGTCCGCCAGGGCTTGCGGCGCAACGGCGGCTTCGGCCGGCGCCGGCTTCGCAGGCGAGGCCGCCGGCTGCGCCTGATCCCGCTCGAGCGGGCGCAGGTTGAATTCGAGCGGCCAGGAATGCGCGATGTCCGGGGCGAGGCTGCGGCATGACACCTGCAGCAGGCCCAGTTCGTTCACCCTGGCATCGACCGCGACGGGGATCGCAGAGACCGGCGTATCCGTGAGCTCGGGAACGGTCGCCACGGTTTCGAGCGGGGGGAGGGCGGAGAATTCGTCCGCGGACAGATCGACCACGTCGCCGGCTTCGGTCGCATCGTGGCGAGTCGATGTGAATATCTGAAAACGCACCGGCTTGTTGATGCGGAGGTGCAGATCGAGGTCGGCGAGTTCGTAGGTCTGCTCGGGGGGCGCGCCGTGAGGGAGAATGCAAACCAGCGAACGCCGCGCGGCTTCGTCGCCGCCCGCCACCGAAGTCCGGTGGGCTTCGAGAAAAACCGCGCGGGCGGCGCCCGCTTCGATACGCCCGCTCTTCCGGTGAAGCCGCCAGCCGGCATGCGCCGCGCCGCGCGCGACGGCAAGATCGAGCTGGGCATTCTCCAGGATTTGCGGCGTGTGCCCGTCCTGCCACTTGCCGATCTGCTCGCGCAGCTTGTCCCGCAAGCGGGGCGGACTCAGTGCGCCGCCGTTGAACAGCACGGCGTCAGCGCGGGGGCGGCCATGCAGAAATGCTGCGAGGTGCCGGGTAATGGCGCCGTCGAAAGCGTAGGGAAGTCCGAACTCCTTGATGGCGCCCAGCGCCCGCCGTGGCCGGTCGTCCGGCCGGCAAACAGGGAAGAAGCCATCGAGCAGCAGCGCATCCAGCTCCGCGCGCGTGACCTGGGCCGACAGTGCGCCGGCGAAGAGGCCGGAGCCGCGCCCGGGAATCGATACCGTGAAAATTTCGTCAGGCGCCGCGTCGCTGCTCAGCACTTTTTCCTTCAGTGATCGGCAGGCGGCGACCAGATAGTCCCATTGCGCGCCCGAAACGCTGCCGCCGCCGGCCGAAAGGCGCGGCTCCAGCAGGTGGGCGATCGCAAGGTCCATATTGTCGCCGCCGAGCAGGATGTGATCGCTCACGGCGATGCGCTTGATGACGGGATCGCGCTCGCCTTCCTGCCGGCTCAGCTCGAACAGGCTGAAATCCGAGGTGCCGCCGCCGACATCGACCACGAGCACATGGCGGATGGCGGCTTGCTCCGGCAGCTGGCCCAGCGGATCGTGGCCGGCGTGCTGCTCCAGCCACCGGTAGAACGCCGCCTGGGGCTCCTCGAGCAGGCGGACATGCCCGGGAAAGCCGGCTTGCTTTGCGGCGTCGAGCGTCAGCCGCTGCGCCACCGCGTCGAAGGAGGCGGGAACGGTGATCGTGATGTCCTGCGCATCGAAGGCGAACGCGGGACCCTGCGCGGAAAAACGCGCGTTCCACGCGGCGCGGAGATGGCCGAGAATCAGCGCCGAGGCGTAAACAGGCGAGATCTTCTCCTGCTGGGTCAGCTCATCCGATCCCCATGGCAGGAACGACGCCAAGCGGTCCGCAGCGTTGTGACAGAGCCAGGATTTCGCCGACTGGGCGACGCGCCCGGGGGCTTCGCTCGCCTTGCGTTGCGCCAGTCGGCCGACGATCCACCCGTCGATGTCGAGGCCGCGGCCGCAGATCTGCGCGGCGACCGCCTCTTCGGGACGATAGAGGAAAGATGGGACCGTCGCGGAATCGATCACCGTCGAGGGCGTGTCCCACTGCGGGATGGAGAGAACGTCCGAACGGCCGGCGCCCGCCAGCGAGCAATACGCCAGCACCGAGTTGCTGGTGCCTAGGTCGATGCCGATGCTGTATTTGGGCTGCGCCATCAGCGGTCCATGGGCGGCCTGTCTCCGGAGCCGGGCTCGGCGGCCTCGCCGTTATTCCGTCCTGACCAGGAATTCGACCTTCCAGCGGCGATCGGAATTGGTGTGCTTCATCCACAGTTCGAGGGTGCCGACTTCGGTGATGACCGAATTGATCTGCACCGGCACCGGCTGTCCTGCCGGAATATCGGCCACCGCCTCCAGATTGACCTCGATCAGGCTGATTTCCAGCAGCTGTTTCTCGGCGTCGGGTATGATCTGGCCCGGCTTATCGCCGCTTCTCACCTCGGATGAGAAGAACCTGAAATCCGCCGGCTGTCCGGTCACCAGCGCAAGGTCCCGCGCGTCGATGACGACCTCGGAGCCTTCCTCCATCCCCTGCGGAACGACGCACAGCGCTTTCAGCGGCGGGCTGAAGCCGGGGACTGCGGGCATCGACGTCTCCAAGCCGATGTAATAGGAGCGCGATGCGCCCGCCTTGATGCGGATGCCTTTGCCGGTAATCCGGTTGCGTCCGTAAAAGGAGGCGCCTTTCGCCACCGCCAGGTCCGGCTCGTGCCCCGCAAGCTCGCGAACGGGCTGGCCTTCATTCCACGCGGTCAGAAGTTCGATGACGCGCCGGCGCAGCGCAGCCGCCTTGAACACGCCGCCATTGAACAGGACGGCGGTGGGCGCGAGAAACGACTTCGACCTTAATTCGGGGCTGACCAGCGCCGACAGCGTCTCGCTGGAGCGCACATTCTCGAGGCTGCGCGTGAGGAAGCGGGCGAGATGCTTGCTGATGACCGGGTCCGCCGCGTAGGGCAGGCCGAATTCCTGCAGCCCGGTGCGCCGCGCTTTCTGCGGGAGATCATCGACGCTCGTCGTCGCAAAGAAGCCGTTGAGTACGATCTGCTCCACGGTCTGCCGGTCGAGCGTCGTCGACAGCGTATTGCCGAGCAAACTCGACCCGCGGGTCGGGACGGCGATGGGGAACTCGTTCATCGACTCGTCTTCGAGCATCGCCACCTTGGCCTTGCCGGCGGAATGCGTGAGCGACAGGAACTGCATGTCGGTGATCGATTTGCCGTCCGCCTCCAACCTGGCGCGGAGCGCATAGGCGAGCGCCAGGTCCATGTTGTCGCCGCCGAGCAGGATGTGTTCGCCGACGCTGATGCGATTGAGGTCGAGTTCGCCGTCTTTTTCCGAGATCGCAATCAGGCTGAAGTCGGCCGTCCCCCCGCCGACGTCGCAGACGAGAACGATGTCGCCCGGGCGGACGTGAGCGCGCCAGTCCTTTCCGGCCTGGGCGGTCCACGCATAGAACGCAGCGAGCGGCTCCTCGAGCAAGACAACCTTGCCGAGGCCGGCAGCCTCTGCGGCCTCCGCGGTCAGGTTACGCGCGATGTCGTCGAACGAGGCGGGGATGGTCAGCACCACCTGTCCGTCCGCCAAGTCGAAGTCCTTGCCTTGATTGCGGACTGCGAAAAGAAAGCTCTCGCGCATGTGGTCGAGATAGCTGCGCGAGCAGTCGAAGGCGGACAGCTTTTCCTCGCTGATCTCCGACTTCCACGGCAGGCTCCGCTGCCGGGGATCGATGTGCGGGTTCGACAGCCACGACTTCGCCGATGTGACCAGGCGGTCCGGAACCAGGGCGCCGTGGTCGCGGGCGAACAGTCCGATGATCGAGCGCGGATCGCTCGGCCAGGGCAGCGGGAACGCGCCCTCGGGAAATTCGTCGGGATGCGGAATGTACAGCGCCGACGGCAGTGTCGGCTTTTCGCCGATCTGGTTGGGGCCCAATACCTGGGTGACATCGATGATATTCGTTTGGTCGTTATCGACCTCCGACAGCGCGACGGCGCTGTTGCTGGTGCCGAGGTCGATGCCGAGACTGAATCGTTGCTGCATGGAAAAGCGCTACGTTGTTGCCGCAGGAGATGATTACGAAGGCGACGGTGTCGAAGGCGACGTGACGAAGGCGACGACGGCGCCGATCAGGCTATTAGCGCCGCCGCCCTGTCCGAGGCCTGCGTCGACGCCGCTTCCCCCTCGGCCGCTATCGAAGTTCGACCTCGGCGGGAGCGATCGCCGGCAGCCGGTCGGCGCTGGCCCTCAGCAGGCGGGGCAGCTTCACCCATTCGACCCGCCACCCGTGATGGATAAGCGTTCCCGTGAAGGGCGCTTCGCCGCTGATCTTGCCGACCAGGCGGTAGTCGTCCGGGGCGTAGCCGGTTGGCACCGTGACCTTTGAACCTTCGCCCTCTTCGCGCATCGGGCGGATGCCGAAATGTTCGAGGAGAACCGCCTTGCATCCCTCATGGAGAACCCGTCCGGCAGCGCCGACCTGGGCGTCGCTGTAACCTTTGATGTCGTCCATCAGGAAATCGACGAAGCGGCCTCGCTCCTGCAGGATCGCGACAAAATTGACGACCTCGGAGTCCGCCTGATTCGCAAGCGGCGCAGCGGCGACGGGAGCCACCTTGACGGGGGCTGCGGTTGATGCCGCCTTCGAACGATCGACGAACACGGCGATGAGCAGCAGCGCGGCGACCCCGGCGATCACCTTTGGCAGAAGGTCAGCGTAGGGGGCGGCGGCCGGCACCAGCGCAAAAACCGACAGCGCCAGGAGGATGACGGCAAGGGCGATAACAAGGTTTCGCATTGCTTTTGGACTTTTTCCTTCAGGGCATTCTCGACTGCCGAATCAACGAAAAAAATGAAGAGGCACCATCAGGTATGAACGGTCGGCGAATGACGCCGTCAACCGGTCGCAATGCCGGTGGCGGTTTGTTCGTAAGGCGCATCCGGAGAAAGCTGCACCAGCGCGTTGACGCGGCGCGCCTCTTGATTTTCCCCCGATCGGCGATTCGCCGGCGCCGCCGCTTCCGCACGCTCGCGAGCCGTCGCGGCTTGCGCCGCCACTTCCGCCATGACCTCGCGCTCGGCGATCAGCCAAAAATAGGTCGCGTCGGTGGACGCGGAATCATCGAGCCACAGAAAGTAGGCGCGCTGGCGAATAAGGTCTTCCAAAGTCGAGTCCATGCTGAGCCTCCCATTGCCCAGACAAGTCCAAGGCGTTCCCCATGCCGTGATTATCTTTGGCGATCTCGAGAGCGCTGGCGAGGCACCGGGCGCTCGCCGAAGCGCATGGGACCGATTGCTGTCGTCCATAGATCACGGGGGGTCCTTTACAATAGGCCACAATCTGGTGCAAGCACTCCCGCGCGTATGCGTAATCGGTGGATTTTCATTGTGGGGCAATTCTTTGCCGATAGGAGGCATTATGGCTGAGGGCAAAACTCCGAAGATGGAAGTGCCGCCCGAACTGCGGGCGATGACGGAACGCGGCGTCGAGCAGGCCAAAGCTGCGTTCGACAGCTCCATGCAGTCGGCCCAACAGGCGCTGTCCGCGTTCGATCAATGGTTTAAGACGAGCCAGGCCGGTGCGCACGACATCGGCAGCAAGGCGATGACATTCGCTCAGCGCAACGTGCAGTCCGCGTTCGAATTCGCCCAGACCATTGTGCAGGCGCAGAATTTGGAGGACGTCGTCAAGAAGCAGACCGAGTTCGTCCAGTCGCAGTTGCGCGCCCTTTCCGAACAGGCGAAGGAATTGAGCGACACCGCGACGAAGATGACGACGGAAGGCGCCAAGGAACTCGGCCAGAGCGCCAAGACGGCGATGGAAAAACTCAAGACGCTGGCAGACGGCATACGCTCGCCCAAGGGGTAAGGCGCGCGAAGCGTGCTGCGAGGGCCGGCCGCCGACGACGGCCGTCATTGTCGTCGGCGTTTCACGGCGAGGTCCGTTTCGAACGGCGCAAATTCCTCTCGGATCGCCAGCCGCGTCCGCTCTTCGATCCGCCGGTAGGCCGCGACCAAGGCGCGGCCGAAATCGGTCAGTTGCGCGCCGCCGCCATTGGCGCCGCCGGGGCTGGCGACGACGACGGGCCGGGCGAAGATGTGATTGACCTCGTCGATCAGCAGCCAGGCGCGCCGGTACGACATCTGCAGCGCGCGGCCGGCGGCCGAAATCGATCCGGTGCGATCGATCGCCTCCAGCAGATCGACCTTGCCGGGCCCCAGGCGCATCGCTTCGCCGAAGACGATCCGAATTCGCGGCGACGCGCCCGACAGAAGGCCGTTGTCCCGCTGCGGCCGCGCGCGATGGTGCGGGGCCATGCCAGCCTTGTTTTTCATCCCCGTCGCCCGGTTCCGATGCCCGTTTTGTCGAGTATAGCGCGGCGGTCTTCTTCCGTCAGCGCGATCATGGCTGCAACGGAATACGCGCGCACGGGAGCCGACGCGCCCGCGCAAAATCCCCGAGCCCGTCGCATTTTCCGCATAACTATGCTACGTTATATCCGCCGGGACATAGAGGGATAGAGATATGCCTGCTGATTCAGTTCTGTCCGCCCCGATCGCCGCCCTGCGCGGCGGGCCCGGCTCCGCCGCCGCGCAGGTGCTCGCGGCATTTGCCTTGCGGCGGAAGGCGGACGGCGTTGCGGTCGTCGGCGTCATCGTGCCGTCGGGCGCAGCCACCTACGCCGCCGATGGCGGACACAAGAATTGCGAATGCAAAGGCGTTCTGCTCGATCTTTCCACCGGCGAAACCATCGGAATCCATCAGGACCTCGGCCCGGGCTCGGAGGCCTGCAACCTCGACAGCTCGGCGCTGGCGCGCGCATGCGGCGGTGTCGAGCGGGCGATCGCGGCCGGCGCCGAACTTGTCGTCCTTGACAGGTTCGGCGGACAGGAGGCCGCGCGCGGCGGATTGATGGCCGTATTCCAAGCGGCGGTGGCGGCCGGCCTGCCAGTCGCATGCGTGGTGGCGCCCAAGGCGGAAGCCGTGTGGGAAAAATTCGCCGAGGGGCTTTCGGTGTGGCTGCCGGCCGAAGCCGAGGCGCTCGAAGCGTGGTGGCAATGCCAAGCGGGCGGCAAGCGGCGCGCTGCGTGAGGACTGAGAGCATTCGGCGAAGCGGAACCGGCTCGCCGTAGAACATGCGGCTAGCGAAAGAACCGGAGCGAATTCCGATTTAGCCGCCAGGGTGTTCGCTCCCCTCTAGCGGTGCAGCAATGCGGCGCGGACGGCGGGCTGATCGAGCAACGCGGCCGCCGCCGCGTGAACCGCCGCCGGATCGGCGATTGGCGTATTCT
>JAEULX010000240.1 GCA_016793685.1 Bradyrhizobiaceae bacterium | reverse complement strand
CGCCAGCGCCGCGCAAGTAAATTCGGATGGCCGCAGTGTCTGCGGCGAACCGGTTCCCACCCCCGGATTTAAGTCCGGGGGCATGCTTCGCCGGAAAGTGCTCAAGCCGGCTCACGCAATGCGCCGAAGCCGGCGAAGCGTCTGCCGCTCACGCCTCCAGCGTCACCGTGACGGGGACATGGTCGGAGGGGCGGGTCCAGCCGCGGGCGGCACGCGCCACCGTCATGCCGGTGACGCGGTCTGCGAGCACCGGGCTTGCCCACACATGGTCGAGCCGGCGGCCGCGGTCGGACGCTTCCCAGTCGAGCGCGCGATAGCTCCACCAGGTGTAGAGCTTTTCCGACGCGGGGACGAAGCGGCGCATGACGTCGATCCAGCCGCCCGCGTTCTGGGCTGCGATCAGCTTCTCGCATTCGATCGGCGTGTGCGAGACGACGCGCAGCATCTGCTTGTGGCTCCAGACGTCGTGCTCGAGCGGGGCGACGTTGAGGTCGCCGAGCAGGATGGCGTGCTCGTTCGGCGCGGCGCGCAAGTGCGGCGCGCTCCGCATCTCGTCGAGAAAGGCGAGCTTGTGGGCGAATTTCACATTGATCGACGGATCCGGCTCGTCGCCGCCCGCCGGCACATACATGTTGTGCAGCACCGCGGGTTCGCTCAATCCCGCGTGTTCGCCCAGCGTCACGCCGACGTGCCGGCAGTCGTGCCGGTCGCAAAAATGGTGCGCATCGGTCCGGTCGAACGGCAGGCGCGAGACGATGGCGACGCCGTGGTATCCCTTCTGCCCATTGAGCGCGATATGCGGGTAGCCGAGCCGTGCGAAGCGTTTCCGCGGGAAACGGTCATCCGGGCACTTGGTCTCCTGCAGGCACAGCACGTCGGGACGTATCGCCTTGATGAACTTGGCGACGAGGTCGATCCGCAGGCGGACGGAGTTGATGTTCCAGGTGGTTATCGTGACGCGCATCGCCGGTCCGGCGGAATGAGGACGGGCCCGTGATACCCCATTCCGGCGCGGGGACAAGGCCGCGACGGTTTCGCCCACAGCAGGGTCTGCCGCGGAGGGGCTGCTCGCGCTCAGCGCGCCGGGCGCGCCGCCGGCGCCCCTTCCGGGGCGCGGAAGGCCGGGGCAAGGCGGGGAGAGCCGACAAGCCGCACCGCCACCATCATGGCGTCGATCGAGCCGACGATCTCCTCGGGAACGGCGTAATGCAGCATATGCCCGGATTTCTGCACCGTGTGCAGCACCGAAGCATTGGTATGGCGCTGCAATCGCGGCCCTTGATCCAGTTCGATCAGCGAATCGGCGCCGGCCGCGTAAATGGCGAGCGGACAGGACAGGGAGCGGTACTGCGACTGCAGCCGGGCGGCTGCGGGAATCATCAGCGCCGACTCCTCGGCGGTCGTCCGCAATTGCGACGGCCGCAGCGCCAGTCCGAGCGGAAACTGATCCTTGAACGCCTGCGGCACCGCGTCCGGCGCAAACAGGTTGCGGATCATGGTTCGCGCCAGCAGCCAGCCGAGAATCGGGCTGATCGTGTAGCACATGATGTCGCCGATGACGGGGATTGCCGGCGTGGACACCATCCACACGTCCCACCGCCGGGTCGGGAAGTAATAGCCGGCCGCAAGCACGAGCCCCTTCACCGGGCGCCGCGCGTCGGAGTCGCGCAGCGCGAGCGCGAGCGCCACCAGCGTCCCCCATGAATGGCCGAACACGACCGGTTCGCGGACGTTGAGCTTTTTCAGCGCAGCTTCGAACACGGCCGCCTGCGCTTCCGGCGTCATCCGCCGCAAGCGCGGCCGGCGGCTGTAGCCGAAACCCGGCCGATCGAAACAGATCACGCGGTAGCGGCGCGCCAGGAGATCGATCAGGCCGGCGGCGGCCAGATCCTGGATCATGGCGCCGTTGCCGTGGAACAGCACGACGGGCGGCGCGCCGGCGTCGCCCCGTTCGACATAGTGCAGGCGAATCCCGTCCGCCTCGATAAAGCGTCCGAGCGGCGGGTGGCGTCGTTCGGACAGCTTCGCGGCGGCGACGACGAGCGCCGGCAGGAAAACGCCGGCGGCGACGACGACCAACAGGACTATTTCGAGAGCGAGCATGACGCAGACGCTGACTTAATTCGAGTCAAGAGCAGCGAAGTCAACGCGCTGCGCGCCCAAGCGTTCCGGGGCGCGACAAAATAGGTTGCGAACTACTGCAGCACACGCTCGTAGTTGATCTTGAACAGGCCCGGATCGGGGGTCGCCTTCTGGTCGAGGTTATAGACGGCGACCGTCGTGTCGTAGCCCTGGGGGTCGGTGACGGTCCATTGGCGCAGCTGGTAGTCCTTCGCGCCGAACATCATCATCAGCTTGTGGGTCCCGGCCAGGGCGTTCTTTTCCTCGATCACCAGAGTGACGAACACATCGTCGGCCGACACCGAGACGACATTGGTGTCGCGCATGAGGTCGATCTTATCGACCAGGAGATAGCGCAGCGGCGTTTGCGACAGCGGGTAGAGATCCTGGGTCGCAAGCTTGCGGTCGCGGACGACGACCGAGGAGCCGTCGGCAATGACGTCGATCGGGCTCGGCGGGTTGTATTCGAACCGCACCTTGCCCGGCTTCTGGATATAGAACTGGCCTTCGGTGCGCGTGCCGTCGGGCCCGACCTGGATGAAATTTCCGGCAAGCGTGTGCACGCTCGAAAGATAGCGGCTGACCCGTTCGGCGAGGGAGCGCTGGGCGCCGTCAAATCCGCCCTGGCGCGGCGAAACCGACGCCGTGACGGTGTTGCCGGTCGTCTCGCTGGCCGTCGGCGTGGCGGCCGGAGCGCGCGAGGGCTGGTTGCTCTGCGCGGCCTCCTTCTTGGGCGAGGGAAGCGGAACGGGTACCGATTGCGCCGCCGCGATGGACGGGGCGGAAAACATCGTCACGCCCCCGAGCACGATCGCCCCCAAAATCCGCATATCTGTCTCCGATTGACACCGCGTTTGAGAACCCGCGTTTGAGAGAAGAATTCGTCCAGTTCTATGGCGTTTTCGCGACTCACGACTGCCGCATCATAGACGAGCCTTCAGTCGCTGTCTTGGCCGTTCCCGCCTTCCATCAGAATCTCGCGCTTCCCCGCATGGTTGGGCTGACCGACAATCCCCTCTTGCTCCATCCGCTCGATGAGCGATGCCGCACGGTTATAGCCGATCTGCAGCCGGCGTTGAATGTAACTTGTCGACGCCTTGCGGTCGCGCAAAACAACTTGAACGGCCTGTTGATAGAGGTCGTTCCCTTCCGATCCCATTGCGGTGCCGTCGAAGACCGCTTCGCCCCCTTCCTCTTCCTCGGCGGTAACATCTTCCAGATATTGCGGTGCACCCTGCGCCTTGAGGTGGCGCACGATCTTTTCCACCTCGTCGTCGGACACGAACGGCCCGTGAACACGGCTGATGCGTCCGCCCCCCGCCATATACAGCATATCGCCTTGGCCGAGCAGCTGTTCGGCGCCCTGCTCTCCGAGAATTGTCCGGCTGTCGATCTTGGAGGTGACCTGGAATGAAATGCGGGTCGGGAAGTTCGCCTTGATGGTGCCGGTGATCACGTCCACCGACGGCCGCTGCGTTGCAACAATCACGTGAATGCCCGCGGCGCGCGCCATCTGCGCGAGGCGCTGCACGGCGCCCTCGATATCCTTTCCGGCGACCATCATCAGATCGGCCATCTCGTCGACGATCACGACGAGATAGGGCAGGGGCTCGAGGTCGAGCTCCTCGGTCTCGTAGATCGCGGCCCCGGTCGCGCGGTCGTAGCCGGTGTGCACCGTGCGCGAGAGCGGCTGGCCCTTGGCGCGCGCTTCGGCGAGGCGCGCATTGTAGCCGTCGATATTGCGCACGCCGAGCTTGGCGAGCTTCTTGTAGCGGCTTTCCATTTCGCGCACCGCCCATTTCAGCGCGACGACCGCCTTTTTCGGGTCGGTGACGACCGGGGTGAGCAGGTGCGGAATGCCGTCATAGGACGACAGTTCGAGCATCTTGGGATCGACCATGATCAGGCGGCACTGCTCGGGCCGCAGCCGGTAGACGAGGCTGAGGATCATGGTGTTGATGGCGACCGACTTGCCCGAGCCGGTGGTGCCCGCGATCAGCAGATGCGGCATGCGGGCGAGATCGACGATCACCGAGTCGCCGCCGATCGACTTGCCGAGGCAGAGGGGGAGGCGTGCGGTCGAGTCGCGGAACTCGTCGACGGCGAGCAGCTCGCGGAAATAGACCTTCTCGCGGACCGGGTTCGGCAGCTCGATGCCGATCACGTTGCGTCCGGGGATGACCGCGACGCGCGCCGACACGGCGCTCATCGAGCGGGCGATGTCGTCGGAAAGGCCGATCACGCGCGAAGACTTGATGCCGGGTGCAGGCTCCAGCTCGTAGAGGGTCACCACCGGGCCGGGGTGCGCGTTGATGATTTCGCCGCGCACGCCGAAGTCTCCGAGCACGGATTCGAGCGCGGCGCCGTTGGCTTCGATCGTATCCATGCTCGGCGTGTGGCGCTCCGAGGCCTTCGGCGCGCTGAGCAGGGTCAGCGGAGGAAGCTCGTATTTGGCGGACGCAGGACGCACAGTCGTGCGCTTGCGCGCGGCTTTCCCGCCCGCTTTCGCACGCTGAGGCTTGGCGTCTTTCGCCTCCTCGTCCGCTTCTTCTTCGTCCTCGTCGAGATCGGCGACGGGTTCCGGCGCCGTCGGGTCGGCGCCCGGCGCGGCGAAGCGGGGTTCGAGCCGGCTGCGCGCGGCCTGCGGGACGAGCCGTGTCAGGCTGGGCTGCGCGCTCAGCAGCCGCGCCAGGCGCGTCAACCGCGCTCGCAGGCTCAAGATCGCGTGCACGACATACCCGATCGAAATGGAGGCGCGCTCGATATCGTCGCGCGCGGGCGCTTCCGCCTTCGGTTCGACGATGTCGTCGTCGCGCTTCTTCGCGAAGCCGATGCCGCAGGCAAAGCCGATCGCAGCGGCGGCGAGCACGCCGAACGCGATGCCGAGCGCCATGTTGCGGCCGTGCAGCCCGACCACCTCGAACAGCGCCGCCGGCCAGCGCAGCAGCGCATCGCCGACCACCCCGCCGAGACCGCTCGGCAGCGGCCAGGCGGCGCTGCGCGGCAGACAACCGGCAAACCCCGCGGCGAGCGGCAA
>JAEULX010000224.1 GCA_016793685.1 Bradyrhizobiaceae bacterium | reverse complement strand
AAACCTTCGACCTGTTCGCCGGCAGCGAAACGGCGCTCGCGCCGATCAAGCAGCATATCAGTCAACTCGAAGAAAAGATCGAGCGGCTCCAGCCGCCCTCGCCCCCGCAGCCGGCCATCGACCCGATCGAGGAACGCCTTCGCGCCCTGGTCGAGACGCTCGACCGGTTCGAAAAGAACGGCTTCCCGCGAGCGGCAGGATCGGACGCGCAGCCGCCGCATGCGGTGGACGACGACGCCAGCCAGCCGGACCTTGCGCAGGCACACGAGTCCGATCGGCCGTCAGAACAAGGACCGACGCCGCCTGCGGCAGCGCCGGCGGCCGGGCAGACGACCGCGGCGCTGGCGTTGCCCGCGCTCAGCCTCACTCCCGCGGCCGCGGCGAAGCCGGAAGCCGCGCCACAGGTTCCGCCGGAGCAGGTCGCCGACGCCGATACGAGCCTTCCTCCCGATGCCCCGATCGAACCGGGCTCCGGGCCGCCGCCGCGCGGCCGCAGCGCCCGCTCACCCCACCGCAAAACTGCGCGGTCGAACGCCGGTCCGATCGCCTCGGAGCGGGTCAGCCGCCCCCCGTTCCGCTCGAATTTCATCGTCGCTGCGCGCCGGGCCGCCCAGGCCGCGAACGAACCGAACGACCCGCGGAGCGATGCGTCCGCCCCGGTGGCAGACGCGGATCCGGGCGCCGTGAGCCAAAAGCTCGCCGAGCGGGTCAAGACGATGTTCGTCTCGACAAGCCTTGTCCTGGTCGGGCTCGGCGCTGCGGGTATCGCCCTTTCATCCGCCGATCTCATCGGTCTCGGCGGCGACCGGCTGGCCGCCGCCTCGCGTTCGGCCCCTCTCGCCCAGGTCGCCTTGCCGGCGATGCCGCCATCACGGCTCCCCGCGACGAGCGAGACCGCGACCGCGCCTTCCATCATGGCCGATCCATTTGCGATCGTGACCCCGTTTCCAACGGCCCCTCAGGCGTCGCCCGATGCTCCGCCGACCCGGTTCGCAACCCCGCGCACGCCGGCCGAAACCGTCGAAGCGACAGGCTCGATCGGATCGCAGGGCAACGGTTCGCGCGCCGCCGCAAGCAGCGCCGGGCGCTCGTGGTCCGAGATGCTTCCGGCGCCGATGGCGACCAAGCCGCTGCTCGCGGGAATCGCCGAACGCAATCCGGCGGCCGCCTATGAGATCGGGATGCGCTATGTGGAAGGACGCGGCGTGCCGAGCGACCTCGCCCTGGCCGCAGTCTGGTTCGCGCGCGCGGCGGAAAGCGGACTTGCGCTGGCCCAGTTCCGTCTGGGCAGCATGTACGAGAAGGGGCTCGGCGTAAAACGGAACCCGTCCGAGGCGCGCCGGCTGTATTTCGCCGCCGCCGCCCAAGGCCACGCCGTCGCCATGCACAACATCGCCGTTCTCTATGCCGAAGGGATCGACGGAAAGCCCGACTTCACCCAGGCGGCGGAGTGGTTCCAGAAGGCCGCCGAATACGGAGTGGGAGACAGTCAGTTCAATTTGGCGGTCCTTTACGCCCGCGGCTCCGGCGTAGAGCAGAATCTCGTCGAATCGTTCAAATGGTTTTCGATCGCAGCCGACAAGGGCGACAAGGACGCCGCCGCGAAACGCGACGAAATCGCCCTCCACCTCGATCCGGAGACGATCGCCGAGACGCGCAGCGCCGCGGGCGCTTTCGTTCCGAAACCGCAGCCCCAGGAAGCGACGACGGCGCCAACCCCTCCCGACGGATGGGACGACGCCGACCCGGCCAAGCCCAAGCCCCGCACAGGCAATCTGTACCGGCGCGTTCAGCGGGCATGACCGCCCACGTTGCCGGGTCGGCCCGCCGGATGCGGCCATGCGGTCGGATGCCCCATCGCTTTTACGATCTGCCGCCGGCGCCGCGGTTGCGGCGTGACCATCGGGCTTTTTATGCTTGAGTTTGTTGCGTAAGCCTGTACGGCTTCCACAATACGGCGTCAGGTATTCACCTTGCAGCCCTCAACGGCGTGCGTCACCGGATGTGCGCCGGCGGATGACACGCCTTGGAAATCTATCTTCCGATCGCTGACCTCCCGGTCAATGTCTTTCTCGTTTTCGCGATGGGCCTCGCGGTCGGGTTCATCTCGGGCATGTTCGGCATCGGCGGCGGTTTCCTGATGACCCCGCTGTTGATCTTCATCGGCGTGTCGCCGGCGGTTGCGGTGGCGACCGTCGCGAGCCACATCGCGGCATCGTCGTTTTCCGGCGCCCTGCTGTATTGGCGTCGCCGCGCGCTCGACCTCGCGCTTGCCCTCATGCTGCTCGTCGGCGGGCTGCTCGGCACCGCGGCAGGCGTCTGGCTGTTCACCCAGCTCCGCGCCATCGGCCAGCTCGATCTCGTGATTTCATTGTCGTATGTGATCCTGCTGAGCTCGGTCGGCGCGACAATGATCTTCGAAAGCGTCCGCGCCGTCATCCGCCTGCAGCGGGGCGAGCAGTTCGATGTGCGCCGTCCCGGCAGCCACACCTGGCTGCACGGGCTGCCGATCAAAGTGCGCTTCAAGCAGTCCCGCCTCTACGTCTCCGTCATCCCGGTCTGGATCATCGGCGGCGTGATCGGTTTTCTCGGCGCCATCATGGGCATTGGCGGCGGCTTCATCCTGGTGCCGTCGCTGATCTATCTCGTGCGCGTTCCCACCAGCGTGGTGATCGGGACCTCGATGGTGCTGACGCTCGTGACCATGGCGAGCGCCACGGTGCTTCATGCCGCGACCAACCATCTGGTCGACGCGGTGCTGGCGTTGATCCTCATGGTCGGCGGCGTGATCGGCGCGCAGTTCGGCGCCCAGGCCGGGCATCGGATGCGGTCGGAGCGGCTGCGCCTCCTGCTCGGGCTTTTGGTGTTCGCGGTCGGTCTCCGCTTCGCCATCAACCTCGTTCTTCCGCCCACGGAAATCTATTCGTTCCGGCTGTTGGAGGGGGAGTGATGCGGCGCGTTTCGGTCATCGGCGCGTTGCTCCTGCTCCTGACGGGCGCCTCCGCCGCGCTCGCGGCCGAACGGCTCGTGGTATCGCTGTCGACTCAACGCGTGCTGATCAACTCGGTCTTCTCCGGCGCCGAACTCGTCCTGTTCGGCGCGATCGAGCGCGACGCAAACGCCCCTGAACGGCGCTTCGGCTATGACATTGCCGCGATCGTGTCCGGCCCGACCCAGAGCCTGCTGACGCTGCGCAAGGAGCAGGTGGGCGGAATCTGGGTCAACGTCGAGTCGCGCACCTTCGTCAACGTGCCCTCCTATCTCGCGATCTTCGCGAATCGCCCATTCGATCAAATCTCCCGGCCCGAACTGCTGCGGCGTCTGCATATCGGTTTCGACAATACGATCCTGCGCCAGCAGATCGGCCCGGACGTGGCCGACGTGGTGCGCGGGGACGCCTTCCGGCAGGCATTCCTGCGGCTCAAGGTGCAACGGCGGCTCTACATGGAATCGCCGAAGGCGGTGACCTTTCTCGCGCCGACGCTGTTTCGCGCCTCGATCCCGCTGCCGGCCGACGCAGCGGTCGGCAGCTATTCGGTCGATGTCATGCTGTTCGCCGACGGCGCGCTGGTCACGCGCACGACCTCGGCTTTCGAGATCCTCAAGGTCGGGTTCGAGCGATTCGTGGTGACCGCCGCCCGCGATTACGGGCTTGCCTACGGGATCGTCACCGTCATGATGGCGCTCGCGACCGGCTGGTTCGCCTCGATCGTGTTCCGGCGGGACTGACGCAGCGGCGGCTAAACCGCACGCCCGACCAAGGAGCCGATCGCCGCGGTCGAAAGCAGAGCGACCGCGCCCCAGAACACGACGCGGAAGCTCGCTTTCAGCATGCCGGCGCCACCAGCGCGGGCGCCGACGGCGCCAAGTGCGGCGAGCCCAAGGATGCAGGCGACGGAAACCGTCCACGTGATGGCGCCTGCCGGCGCGACCATGGAAACGACGAGCGGGAATGCGGCGCCGGCCGCAAACGTCGCGGCAGAGGCCAGGGCGGCTTGGACCGGTCGGGCGACGACGTGGTCCGCAAGCCCCAGTTCGTCCCTCACATGGGCCGCAAACGCATCCTTGGCCATCATTTGCTCGGCGACCTTGCGCGCAAGAGCAGGCTCGACGCCCCGCTGCTCGTAGATCGTGGCGAGTTCTTTCAGTTCGGCCTCCGGCTCCTCGGCAAGTTCCTTGCGCTCGCGGGCCATGTCGGCCCGTTCGGTGTCGGCCTGGGAACTGACGGAGACATATTCGCCGGCCGCCATCGATGCAGCGCCGGCGACCAGCCCCGCCACACCTGCCACCAGGATTTCGTGACGGGCCGTCGATGCTGCCGCGACGCCGACAATCAGGCTGGCGGTGGAAATCAGTCCATCATTGGCGCCGAGAACCGCAGCACGCAGCCACCCGATTCGCCCGATCAGATGATTTTCCTTATGACGCGCGCGCATAGAGCGTTCTCCCGGCATTTTCCGGCGTTCTGTCGAGGAGGCCCGAGCCGGCTGCAAAATGCCTTGCAGGCCCAGGCAGAAGGAGCGAAGAGCGGATTCGTAGCATGC
>JAEULX010000184.1 GCA_016793685.1 Bradyrhizobiaceae bacterium | reverse complement strand
AGTGCGTCGATTTCCCCACTCCAGGCCGCGCCATCGATCATGAAGCTCGCTTCGCACCACGCCCATCGCGAAAACGCGTGCGCCATCGCTCCGGTCACGCTGCCGATCTCATGCGCCCTCGCCGCAACATCGGAGAGCGCGAGCGGCGCCAGATCCGGCGCGATGAGCCGCCCGTTCTGCCAACGCGCCTCCGTCCATTTGCTCGCCCGCGGATCGGTCGGCTCGATGCGCCACAGGTCGAGCGCCGCCGGCCACAATCCGAAGCGGAATATGACGCGCGCGGCCTCCGCCGCCGCATGGGTGCCGACGTGCGCACCGATCGACGCCGTCGTGGCCGTGCTGATCGCGGGGACCCAGCGGGAATCACGCTGTGCCGCATCCTGCGTCGCCTGGTCCATGGTGTAGGGATCGCCCGACGTGACGAGCTCGAGCGCGCCGAAGACATCGATCTGCGCTACCGTCACCGCGTCGGCAATGCCGCCGATATGACCGGCAACCCGGTTGGCGAGCGCCGTGCCGACGGCGGTGCCCATCTCGACGTGATCGCAGTGAATGGCAATCCGTCCCTGCGGGTCGATTTCCACCCGTCCCAAGGTGCAGTCCGCGCCGGTGCCGTAATCCTTCGTCGCACAGGCAACGCCGGTGCCGACCAGACGCCCCGCCCCTTGCCCGCGCGCCTTCTCGTCCGCACGCTGCCGCCAGATCGGGTGCGCCTCCAGCTTGTCGAGAATTTCCGGGGTGCGGACCGAAACGGTGTAGGGATTTCCCGTCATCGTCCGGCCGCCCGGCTTGAGCGCATTGCCTCGCCGGAACGCGATCGGATCGAGCGGGAGCGCCGCGGCGGCTTCGTCGATCAGAACCTCCAGCGCGGTCATCGTCTGCAGCGTGCCAAAGCCGCGCATCGACCCCGCAGTGACGCCGCGCGAATGCATTGCAATCGTCGTGACGTCGACCTTTGGAACATCGTAAATGCCTAACGCGGCCGTCGCCGAGACCGTCGCCACGCTGGTCGAGTAATTGGTGAGGCCGCCGCCGTCCAACGCGTGATCCGCGGCGAACGCGTGAATCATACCGGTTTTGCGTTCAACCCCGATGCGCGTGCGCATCTTGAAGGCGTGCCGCTTTATGCCGGCCTGGAATTGCTGGTACCGATCATGCGCGAGGCGGACCGGGCGATCGGGAAAAAACGCGGCGGCCAATGCGACGTAGAGAGGAAACGGCGTGTGATCGCGCCCGCCGAATCCGCCGCCGATATACGCGAACTGGGCGTCGATGGTTTTCGGCTTAAAAGGCGCTTGGGCTTCGCCCAGCATATACCCAATCGATTCCGCCGCCTCGTAGGGCGACTGCGAGCTCAGCACAAGTTCGAGTTTCCGAGCCCCGGCATCGTACCAGCCGAGGCCGGTTTCCGGCTCGAGAAACATCGGGTCGACGGATTGGGTCTCGAATTCGCGCTCCAGCACGAGGAGCGCAGGATTATCATCCGCGAGTTCCGCGCGGATTTGTTGGCCGTGGATCGCCGCTTTCGCATAAGCGCTGCCTTTGGGTAGCGGCGCCCAATCCCTTCTGTTGGTGTTGGGAACGATTTCCGGACTGACCCACCCATCCTGCAGCGGCGAGCAAACGTCAGGCGCGTCCGGCGTCGGTCCCGCGATGCGGGTGAAACGATAGGCGCCGTAATCCGGCGCCTCAACCGGGCCGGGTTCCTCGCCGAACTGCACGAAAGCGCCGTCGCGCAACGCCAAGCGCGCCTGATCGAAGGCGTCGAACTTATCGAAGATCAGCAGCGCGACCGGCTGACCGAGATACAACGGGGTCTTGCCGGGCGGACACATCAAGTCGCCGGTATAGAATTCGGGAACGCGCGTGCCGATCCGCGCAAGATCGGCGGCGGTCACGACGGCCGACGGTTTGCGCTCGCCGCTCAGACGCGCGAGGTCGATGCCGGTATAGACATGCGTTGCGTCCGGCGCCCGGATCAGCATGGCGTGCGACGTGGTTGTCGGCCAACCCGGCATGTCGACGGCGCGGAAGTCCGCCGCGTAGAGCTTCGCGCCGGTAACCTTGGCAACGCCATCAATGCGGCCGCGGCCGGCAGCAGCGGGATTCCACTGCTGTCTGCCCGGCAACGTTTCGCGCGCGACAAAGCCGAGTTCATCGGCGGGCGCCAGCCGCGACAAGCTGAGCACGATGCCGCTCGATGTAACCCACTTGACGAACTCGCGTCGCGAAGGTCGCATGGCTCGTCCTCATGACCCGCGTTTGCGTACTGTCGCCCACAACGCGGAGCGTCTCCGCGCGGGTGTCGTCGACGCGCTCAGGGCAAATCGCTGAGCGTCGCCGGGCCCGCCCCCGAGGTTACCAATGCGGGCCATTGCCGCGAGCCGAACGGCACGACCGGCGGCAAGACGGGTGTGATGCCGCGCTTCGCATCCTCGGCGACGATCGCTGCGCGCGCATCCCCGCCCATCAGCTCGAAATCCATCATACGGTAGTTCCCGAAAAACGCCGCGCCGACGGAGCGATCGCCGATGATGCGGGTGAGCGATTCCAGGAGTTCTTCAGGCGTCGTGGTGAACGAGATCGTCTCGATCAGCATCAGCCGTTCGTTGATCGCGTCCGGACCGAAAAACTGGGCGAGAACGCTGAACAATATGTTGTTCTGACGCGCGACGTAGATGGTATTGCTCGCCGCGTAGGTCTGCTCCCACTGGCTGCCGAGCATCTTCTTCCAGCCTTCGATGACGTCCATCCAATGCGCGACTTGGGTCCGCGCCGCCCACGCGATGTTGCGCTTGAGCAGGGGGCCCTGCTTCGTGGCGAAGGTCTGCAGTGCTTCAGGCGAGACCGCGCCTTTGGCGGCGCACTCGTCCATGAACGCAATATTGTTCTGCAATATGGTGCGGCTGTTCGCGCGCCATTCGGCAGGCATGTCGGTCTGTTCGATGCCATCGAGGGCGGATTGCATCTTGCTGCGATAGGCGAGCAGCGGCGCCAGCCAGGACTTGTCCGCGGGGCTCTCGACGTAAGGCATGACCATCACGGACAGCGCCATGGTGCTGTGCCCGACCGATTTCAGGACTTGATAGGAGATCGGCGGGGATGGCGCTTCGAGCGGGGCTTCGCCGGGACGATAGAGGATGAAACGGCCACCCGCTCCCGAGAATAGCCCGAGGATCACCGGATGGCGCGCGAGGATATTGGCTTTGATGAGTTGAGCGGAGGTCGAATAGAGATCGAACATCGCCGAGTTGAGGGCGAGCACGTTCTTGGTCGCGACCTCGGCGGGACTGGCGTTGAGCTTTCCGACGATCGTCTGGAGGCCGGTTTTCAGGTCGTCGGCCGGCGCCGGATACGAAAAGAGGACGACTGCAGCCGCAACAGCAAAACGAAATCGACGCACAACCCGCCGGTGTTTCACCGACGAAAATGCCCTGGGGTAGCGATCGCGTATCTTCGCTGCGTGACTCATTGGTCCTCCTGCGCGGCGACAAGGAGACGGCTCAGGCCGGGATTAATTCCGATAAGTATTCACAAAACTGCCGAACCACTCCGGCAGTTAAGGACAAAGGACAAAGTCCGGCTCGATGTCGTTTGACGGCTCACGTTCTTTACACCCGCGCGCAGGCGAATGTTACACATTCATGTGAAGAACCGGCCGGTTCATGTGACGACTCGGCGCTCGCCCTATTGTTTGGGGCTGAACGATTTTAGCACCGCTTCGGTGTCGGTCAGCCAAACGCTCTCGTCTTTTTTGAGGCGCGTGAGCACGCGCCGCAAAGCGGCAGCGCCGTCCGGCGTGCCCACCACGAACGGATGAATTCCGATGACCACCGTCGTTGCTTCGCGCGCAGGATCGGCGCGAGCCTCCTGCGCCAGCTCCGATACGTAATCGAGCCAGATGGTTTCGAGATCGGCGGCCGTTTTCATCCGCGCGAGGTATTGCCCCATGTCCACGGTCGTGACCGGATAGGGCAGCAACACGAGCGGCCCGTTGGGCGTCTTCAGGCGCGAGATGATGTCGGAGTCCATTTGATCGAGCGTGTAGGTGATGCCCTCGGCGGCCATCGCCTGCATGGTGTCGCCGTTGGAATAAACGCTGGGGCTTGACCAGCCGGTCGGCCTGACGCCAGTCGAACTGGCGATGAGATCCAG
>JAEULX010000115.1 GCA_016793685.1 Bradyrhizobiaceae bacterium | reverse complement strand
AGATCGCGCCGCGCTGAATGGCCGGCGCAGTCGAAGGCGACCTTTGCCGCACGGATCACATTCATCGCGCATTCGGCGACGATCGTTTGTTCGCCTTGCGCGGGACCGGCAATGATCTCGCCGCGTGGATCGATAATGACGCTGTTGCCGGTCAATTCCTGGGTCAGAAAGTGCTGGTATTTCGCGGGAAGATCATCACGCGTCAGCGTGCTTCCTGCACAGAGCACGTAGCTGCCGGTTTGAATGGCGAAGACGCGCGACAGCAGGTGCTGATGGGACATCGCCGCCAGCGGCGAGGGTGCGGACATGGGCTCGCGGCCGGGCCAGCTCGCGACGTGAATCTGCGCGCCCTGCTCGGCAAGCGCATAAGTCGGAAGGACCATCTGATGGTCGGTCGAGGTCAGGCCGGTGAGCTGCGCGTAGCCCCGATCGTAGGCCTGCAGACCGATCGCATCGCCATCGGCCCAGACGCTGCGCTCCTGCGATGCCGGCTTCAGCTTGCGGTGACGGCCGAAGATCTGGCCATCGCGCCCAACGAAGACCAAGGTCGAATACACCGACCCGCGGGTGGTCGGCTCCTTTTCCGCAAGGCCGATGACGATGTCGATGTTCGACGCCTGGGCGGCCGAGCAGAGCGTGTCGATGACCGCGCTGTTCAGGTCGACCGCCTGATCCAGATAGGCGGCGGCCAGCTCCCACCATGCCTCCGTGTCAGGCGACGACAGCGCGTGAATCGGATAGCCCGGAAGCCATGCCTCGCCGAACGCGGCGAGCGATGCGCCCTTGCTCGCGGCGTCCGCGATCAGACCCACGGCCTTGGCGAGCGACGCCTCGGTGTCCAGGAACACCGGAGCCGCTTGGATCACGGCGACGCGAACGGTACCGGGCTCGATTGTCACGGCCACTCCCTCGGAAGGTTTGCCTGTTGGACCAAAACGGGGCGCAGCATCATCCCGCTGTTGGAGCGAATTCCGTTTCTTTCGATCCGCGCGCTATTGCTCGGCCGGCGTGTTTCTTGCGGCCACGTCGGCTCCCGCTTGATCGACAAATGCGCTAGAGCAAATTCCGTTCTGATTGAATCGGAATTTGCTTCGGTTCTCCTCGAGTGATCGCATTTTCTCCGGCGAACCGGTTCCCACTTCGCCGGAAGATGCGCTAATTCCCCGGCGCCGGCACACTCGCCGGATCGCGCGTCGGCGCCGCCTTGTAATCGAGGACGAGGGTGGGGGACACCCACTTCCAAATGTGTTCGAAAATGTTCTTCCAGCTCTCGCAGTAAACGCTGGGATTGTCGTAGTTGCGTGTCGGCGACCAGCGCTGCGCCAAGTGCCCGCCCCCGCATGCGTCGAAGTATTCGCAATTCCGGCATACTTCGCATGGGCGGGTTGAGGCTTCGAAGGCGGCCCGCCAGCATGGGTCGTTCTGCACCGCCTGCAGCGGGTTCTTCTGCACGCTCGAATCGGTGCGCGTGCTCTGGTCGCCGGCGATGCGCAGCACATCGAGCGGCTCCAGACTTCCGTCCGGCATGAGCGTTACGGTGTCGATCGGCCCAAGACCGATCGTGTCCGAAATCGAAACTTCGCCGAACAGGCCCTGGATCATCGCATCGAGGGTGCTGATGCGCACGCCTTGCGCGGCATATTTGTCGTACCAGACGTCGAACAGCTTGATGAAATAGCCGTCGATCGGCGGCGGGTTGTCGTTGTGGTTTGCGTCGGGCGGCAAAATGTCGAAATGCTTGATCCCGAGTTCTTCGACGACATAGGACACGACGCGCTCGGGATCGGTGGCCGGATTGCACACGACGATCAGGCCGGGCTCGAGGCCGGAGGCGCGCAGCACCTGCAGGCCGCGGATCGTGTCGGCGTGCGTCGCCTCGCCCTTGAGACCGAGACGATACTTGTCATGAATCTCGGGCGGTCCATCCAGGCTGACGCTGACGTCCACCTCGAACTCGTCGAAGATGTCCACCCATTCCTGGTCGATCAGGATCGCGTTGGTGCAGACGCCCCGCGTAATCTCGCAGCCGGTTCGCTTTTCGATGTCCAGAAGTTTCTCCTGGAGCGCGACGAAGCGACGTTTGGGGAACAGGAGCGGCTCGCCGCCGTGAAAGACGACGATGAAATGCTCGAGGCCGAACGCGTTGATGTGTTCTTCGAGACGGCGGCAGAAGGCATCCTCCGCCTCGACCGTCAGCACCGCCGGCCGGCGGTACACGTCGGGATCGCGAAACCAGTAGCAATAGGTGCACTTGATGTTGCAGCGCGAGGCGAGCTTGACCAGCAGGAAGGTGAACGGCGGCACATCTTTCGGCTCGGCGGCCGCCTCATGGCGGCGGGCCTCGCCCGATGGGTCGACATACGCCATCACGCGCGTCCTTAAGTCCTGGCCTCAGCCGGATCGAGGGATCGACGTCCCCGATGCAATCAAGGCGGCCCGGGAAATCCGAGCCGCCGCCATGACGAGATAATCATTACGCCGCTTGTCGCAAATGCGAGCGCTCCAGAGCGGCATGGCCCGCATGTGGCGAGCCAAACCGCCCGGTGCGCCAATCATCGTCCGAACTACCAGCGGCGATAGAAGCGGCGATAGAAGAAGCGACGATAGAAGAAGCGGCGGTATCCACGGCGATAGAAGCGACGGAAGAATCGCCGATACGCCAAGCGCGTCAACGGCTCCTTGGTGGCCGAATCCTTGCCGCCGTCGATCGCCGGGTCCTTCGCGCCCTCCGTCAGAATTCCATCGACGGCCGGGTTGGTGGACTTGACGCTCACGCCCGCATCGGGATCGGTGAGGGCCGCGGCCTGATCGACGCCGAGGACGAATGCGGCGCCGAAGCCGACGCCCGCGCCCTTCAATCGGCCCAGGAAGTTGCGGCGCGACAGGCCCTGCTTGAGTTCTTCTTGAAGCCTTTTCAGCTCTCCCTGCAGTTCCTTCAGCCGTTCCCACTTCTTGTCCATGTCACCGGTCATATTGTGCGCCTCCACCACAGGCTCGGGGTCCTGTCACGCGGGCATTCTTTCAGGCGAACGATGACGTGGGAATGCGGCTCGGATTCACGTCCGATCACAAAGGCGGCATTGGGATATCGTCT
>JAEULX010000064.1 GCA_016793685.1 Bradyrhizobiaceae bacterium | reverse complement strand
CGGAGGTCGGGACCGAGCCGAGCTTCTACTACCTTTATGGCAACGCCGACGAGGCAGCCGATGCTTTGCCGGCGCTGGCGGCTACCGCGAGTGCTGCGCCCACGGTCGCCGCCATGCTGGCGCAGGCGCAGGCGGGCAAGGTCCGGACCCGCGGCGTCGAACCGTGGCGGCAACAGCATTGGAACTGGAAGGCGGCCGGAAATTTCCTATGCGGCGGCGCGGGCGCCGGGCTGTTCATGTTCGTTGCGCTCGCAGGACTCGGCGGCGCGCCCGTCCTGACCGGCGGCCTCGCCGCGCTCGGCATTGTCGCCTTCGGCCTGTTCCTGCTCATTTTCAAAATCGGGCGGCCGCTCCGGGCGAGCTACGTTCTGCGCCAGCCGCAGCGCTCGTGGATGGCGCGCGAGGCCTGGGTCGCCGGCGCATTTTTTCCCGTCGGCCTTGCCGCGCTCTGGTTCGCGAGCCCCGTGGGCCTTGCCATCGCCGCGCTGCTCGGGCTCGGCTTCATGGGGTGCCAAGCCATGCTGCTCTACGCCGCGAAAGGCATCCCGGCCTGGCGGCAGCAGACGCTCGTGCCGCTGCTCGTCGCGACCGGTTTTGCCGAAGGCGGCGGCCTTTTCCTGATCGTCGCGGCATTCGTGCACGGCATGCAGCTATTCGCGATCCCTATCGCGGCGGCATTGATCATGCTCGTCACCGCGCGGCATCTCGCTTGGCGATTCTATATCGGCGATCTTGAAACCGAGGGCGCGCCGACCGAGACGCATGACGTTTTTCGCGCGCTTTCCCCCTGGATGCTGATCGGCGGGCTCGCCGTCCCGCTGTGGCTGATCGCGCCGGGGCTCGTGCTGCCGCCGTTCTCGCCTGTTCTGTTTGCGCTCGCCGGAGCCGCGACGCTGATCTCCGGTTGGGCGTTCAAGCTGATCCTGGTCACGCGCGCAGGGTACAATCAGGGCTTCGCCCTGACCAACACGCCGGTCCGCGGGTCCGGCGCGCCCGGCCCCGCCGTTAAACCGGGATGGACGTATCATTGAGCATCGAGAGCCCAGCAATGCGGAAGTGCACGCAGCAGCGACGCTCGCCGGTATCGCGCGATTTCCCCTCACAGAAAAATTTCGGAGGGAAAGACGCGGCGGGGAGAAAGACTTTCGCAACAAGGCGAAAGCGCTGCAGCACAAGTAAGAGCGCCCTTTTTCCCGCTTCGTGAAAATCCTTTCGCCGTTGTGCGCGAGCGCGGACGACGTGTCGCGCAGCGCGCCGTAGACACGGCGGAACGAACGGCATAGAGCATTTTTTCGGGAGCGAAAAAGCGGCTTGCTGCGCTTTGCAAGCAATAAAAACTAACAAAGGAGCGCGTTTCGTTTCGCCTGAACAGAGATCGCTCCAGCGCAGGACGCCTTGCGCTGCGAAAGCGGCCATCGAGGAAATGTCCGATGAACGACGCCGACATACTGCGCGCTTTGAAAGACGTCCACGATCCGGAGCTCGGAATCAATATTGTCGATCTCGGTCTCGTCTACCGCGCCGAGCGGACGCGCGAGGGCATCGTCGTCGAAATGACCATGACCACGCCGACCTGTCCGATCGGCGAGATGATGGTCATGCAGGCCGAGGCGGCTTTGCGCCGGCGCTTCGCCGACGTCGAAGCAATCCGCGTCCACTTGACCTGGGATCCGCCGTGGTCGCCCGACCTCATGACTGACGAGGGGCGTCGCGCCCTTGACGGACCCGGCGGCAGCCGAAGGGCTTGAGCCGCATGGCGCCCGCGCTGAACAGGAGGCTGCGCTATCTCCCGCTCGCGATCGGCGCGGCGGCGCTGATCGCCGGATTCTGGACCGGCCTCGCGCGCATCGGCATTGCCGTACCTGACCTCGCGGGCCTCGACGCCTGGCACGGCCCGCTGATGATCAGCGGCTTCTTCGGCACGCTGATCAGTCTCGAACGCGCGGTCGCGCTCAACCGCCCCCTCGCCTACGCTGCGCCGGCGTCATCGGCTGCGGGCGCGCTCGCGCTTCTGTTCAATGCCCCGGCGCTCTCGATCGTCCTGTTCATCCTGGCGAGCGCGGCGCTGACCATCGCCACCGCCGTCATTTTATGGCGGCTGCCGACGCTCTTTACCGCCGTGCTGACGCTCGCCGCCGCGGCATGGGGCGTCGGCACATTGGCGTGGCTCGGCGGCTGGCCGATGGGCGAGGTCACCGGCTGGTGGCTCGCCTTTCTCGTGCTCACGATCGCCGCCGAACGGCTGGAGCTGAGCCGCCTGCTCGCGCCGTCGCGCCGGGCGCAGGCCTTCTTCGTCATCGGCATCGCATTGATCGTCGCGGGCGCCGCGCGCGGCGAACTCGCAAGCGACAGCGCGCCGCTGACGGCTCTCGGCTATATCGCCTGCACCGGTTGGCTTGTGCTCCATGACATTGCGCGGCGCACGGTGCGGCAGTCGGGCCAGACGCGCTTTTCCGCGACGTGCATGCTTGCCGGCTATTTCTGGCTCGGCATCA
The DNA here is from genome assembly GCA_016793685.1 of Bradyrhizobiaceae bacterium. Taxonomy (GTDB): domain Bacteria; phylum Pseudomonadota; class Alphaproteobacteria; order Rhizobiales; family Xanthobacteraceae; genus Rhodoplanes. The sequence continues at coordinate 2,105 of JAEULX010000064.1, read as the reverse complement.
CCGGGATTTATCTGCTCGTCTCGCCGCCGGCTTCGGCCGCCTTCGCCTACGACGCCGCAGTGCATGGGATCGCCATCGGCTTCGTGCTGTCGATGGTGTTCGGCCACGCCCTGATCATTCTGCCGGCGGTGACCGGCGTCATGGTGCGCTACCATCCCGCGCTCTACGGCGCACTCGCGCTTCTGCATGTCTCGGTCGCGCTGCGGATCGTTTCCGACTTTTTCGAGCTGGTTGGACCGCGCGCCGCGAGCGGGCCGATCACCATCGCCGCCTTGCTCTTCTTCGCGGGCGCGGTGGCGAGCGCGTCGATCAAACGTCGCACGGGCAGTGGACTGCGAGCCAGCCCGCCCGAGCCAAAGGCCAAATCGTAACCGAAGGTTTCACTGCCTATCGCACAGCTCTGTCCTTCCATGGCGGTCCGCATGAGCACACTGACAGCCGAAATCGAACCCGAAACGCGAAAGCCGTCCACCACCGTGCTGAAGAGCGTTTGCCGCAGTTGCCATGGCGGCTGCGGCGTGCTGATGCACGTGCAGGACGGCCGCCTCGTCAAGGTGGAGGGCGATCGCGATGCGCCGCTCAACCACGGCCGCCTCTGCCCGATCGGCACGATAACGGTCGATCTGGTCTACCATCCCGACCGGCTGAAATATCCGCTGCGGCGCGAGGGTCCGCGCGGCTCGGGCCAATGGCGCCGCATCAGCTGGGACGAAGCGTTCGACGAAATCGTCGATCGGCTCGACCGCATCCGCACCGAGTTCGGGCCGGAGGCGATCGCGCTCGGCACCGGCACGGGCCGCCATCATATCCGCTGGGTTTCGCGGTTCGGTCATGCGCTCGGCACGCCCAACTGGTGCGAGCCGGGCTTTGCCCAATGCTTCCACCCGCGCGTCAACACCTGCATTCTCACCTTCGGCGACTTCCCGGTGTCCGACTTCACCGGCGGAACGCCGCCCGCCTGCATGCTGTTCTGGGGACACAATCCGCTCAACTCCGGGCCGGACGGAGAAACGCGATTCAACGTCCGCGAGGCGCTCGACCACAATCCGGAAATCATCGTGGTCGATCCGCGGGAGACCGAGCTTGCGCGCCGCGCCGCGGTCTGGCTGCAGCTTCGACCGGGAACCGACGACGCGCTCGCGCTCGCACTGCTCAACGTCATCATCGACGAGAAGCTCTACGATGCGCCTTTCGTCACCCGCTGGACCTACGGCTTCGATGCGCTAGCCGAGCATGTGCGCGCTTACACGCCCGAATGGGCGGAGCCGATCACCTGGGTTCCCGCCAACAAGATCCGGGCTGCGGCGCGTCTGTTCGCGCGCGCCAAGCCGGCGATGATGGAGTGGGGCTGCGCCATCGAGCACACGCCCAACTGCATCCAGACCGTGCGGGCGATCTCGCTCCTGCCGGCGATCACCGGCAATATCGACGTGCCCGGCGGCTGGGTGTTCGGCATGCACGGCATCGGCCGGTTCCCGAGCCTCATCGAAAACCTCACGCCCGAAGCGAACGCCAAACGGCTCGGCGCCGACCGCTTCAAGCTGCTGGCCGGCGAAGGCGCGGACCTGCCCGCCGCGCATATTCCGACGCTGCTGCAGGCGATGCGCGAGGGCAAGCCCTACCCGGTGAAAGCGTTTCTCGTATTCGGCAACAACACGCTCACGACCTACGCCAACAGCAAGCTCGTCTACGATTCGCTGATGAAGCTCGACTTCATGGTGTGCGCCGACCTGTTCATGACGCCCACCGCCGAGCTCGCGGACATCGTGTTGCCGGCGGCGCTTTGGCCGGAACTCGACCAGGTCGCCGGGCTGCCGACGGTCGCGGCCAATGTGGTGCTTGCAAACCAGCGTGCAGTGCGGACCTTCGAGTGCAAGTCCGACGAAGAGATTTTCGTCGAACTCGCGCGGCGGCTGAAGCTCCCCTGCGGCACCGACCCGGTGGAAGCGGTGCTCGACGCGCAGCTCAAGGCGGGCGGCCTCGACATGACCTTCGCCGAGCTGAAGCAGCGCGGCTCGGTCGTGGTCCCCTTCAAGTATCGCAAATACGAAGACGGCGGCTTCAAGACTCCCACCGGCAAGCTCGAACTCTACTCGACGCGGCTC
>JAEULX010000055.1 GCA_016793685.1 Bradyrhizobiaceae bacterium | reverse complement strand
CATGCCGGCGCCGATCATCCGCATCGAGAAACTCACCCGGGTCTACCGCGTGGGAGACATCGAGGTGCAGGCGCTGCGCGGCGTCAGCCTCACCATCGAACGCGGCGAGTTCGTCGCCATCATGGGGGCGTCGGGGTCCGGCAAATCGACGCTGATGGCGATTCTCGGCTGCCTCGATCGGCCGACCAGCGGCGCCTATTACTTCGACGGCGTCAACGTCGCGGCGCTGCCCGAGCCGGAGCTCGCGCGCTTGCGCAGCGAGCGGCTCGGCTTCGTGTTCCAAAGCTTCAACCTGCTCGCGCGTGCGAGCGCGCTCGAGAACGTCGCGCTTCCGCTGTTCTACGCCGGCTCGGCCTCGCATCGCATGGCGCGCTTCGATCGCGCCGCCGCGACGCTCGATCTGCTCGGCCTCGGCGACCGCGTGCGCAACACCCCCGCGCAGCTCTCCGGCGGCCAGCAGCAGCGGGTCGCGATCGCCCGCGCGCTCATCAACAATCCGAGCGTCCTGCTTGCCGACGAGCCGACCGGCAATCTCGATACGCGCACGTCGCAGGACATCATGAAGACGCTCCGCGCGCTCAACCGCGAGCGCGGCGTCACGGTGATCGTCGTGACGCATGAGCCGGACATCGCCGCCTATACGGACCGCGTCATCACCATGCGCGACGGGCTGATCATCTCGGACGAGCGGCAGGCGAACAACGCGATCGCGCATGCATCGCCCGCGCAGCCAGCCGCACCGAGCGATTTGCGCGCTGGCGCAACGCAAGCCGCCGGCGGTTCGCTCGCCGGGCTGTGGGCGCTTGGCCTGATGATCCTGACGGCCGCGACCCAGGCGCTCGCCCGCAACAAGATGCGCTCCTCGCTGACCATGCTCGGGGTGTTCATCGGGGTCGCCGCGCTGATCGCCATGATGGCGGTCGGCAAAGGCGCGAATGAAGCCGTGCGCAAGCAGATCGAGAGCCTCGGCACCAATCTGCTGGTCGTCGTGCCGGGCGCCGCCGTGATGGGCGGCATGCGCGGCGGCCTGGGCAGCGCCTCGACCATCACGGTCGCCGACGCCGAGGCGATCCGCCGGGAAGCGCCGGCCGTCGCGAGCGTGAGCTACATCATCCGCCAGGCCGGCCAGGTCCAGTACGCCAACAAGAACTGGACGACAGGAATCATGGGCGTCACCGCCAACTACCCACCCACCACCAACTGGCGGATCGTCGTGGGACGCGGCATCACGCAGGAAGACGAAACCGGCGCCGCGCTCGTCGCCGTGGTCGGCCAGACCGTTTCCCGCCAACTGTTCGGCGCGAACGCGAACCCGCTCGGCGCGGTCATCCAGGCCAAGGGCGTGCCCCTGCGCGTCGTGGGCGTGCTCGGGGCCAAGGGACAGACGCCCTTCGGCACCGACCAGGACGACGTCATCATGGTCCCGTTCTCCACCGCCGAGCGCAAAGTGCTCGGCGTCGCCGCGCCAAGCCAGGAACAGGTCCCGCTCAACTGGGCCTACCCGCCGCCGCCCAACCCGTACAATTTCAAGCAGCGGATGACCGGCTTCGTGAATCAGATCTACGTGCAGGCGGCGAGCCCCGCGCAGGTGCAGCCGGCGATCGCCCAGGCGACCGAAATCCTCATGCGCAGGCATCGGATTGGCGCAGGAGACACGAGCGACTTTTCGGTGCGCAATCTCAGTCAGATCGCCGAGACGGCGGAAACCAGCAGCCGCATCATGGCGCTGCTTCTCGCCGCGGTCGCCTCGATATCGCTCGTCGTCGGCGGCATCGGCATCATGAACATCCTGCTCGTCTCGGTGACGGAGCGGACGCGCGAGATCGGCCTGCGCATGGCGATCGGCGCCCGCCGCCTGCATGTGCTGCTGCAGTTTCTCGCCGAGGCGGTGCTGCTGAGCGTGACCGGCGGCGTGGCCGGAATCATCATGGGCGTGGCCTTGTCGAAGGGCCTTTCGCTCGTCGCCGGCTGGCCGGCGCCGATCGTCCCGGCGGCGATCGTCGGCGGGTTCCTGTTTTCGGCGGCGGTCGGGATGTTCTTCGGGTTCTACCCGGCGCGCAAAGCCGCCGGGCTCGATCCCATCGAGGCGCTGCGCTACGAGTAGCCGGCCCTATTTCTTGATGACCGCGCAGGCGATCCGATCGCCCGCATTCCCCGACGGCTGGCTCTGGTAGTCGTCCGGCCGGTCGTGGATCACCAAGGATGTTCCGTTCGGACCGAACAGGGAATTCGGGCCGTCCTTCAGGGTCACGTTCTCGTTGAAGACATTCATGCGCAGAATGCCCCCGTCCGGAACCACCGCATTGGGCATGTCGCCCGCATGCGGCCCGCCCTCGACCAGGTAACCGTGCTTGTGATCCTGCACATTGAAGTGGCCGCCGGCCGACATGAACTTGTCGGCGGGATTGCAGACGCCCTTTTCATGGACGTGGAAGGCGTGCGGGCCTGAGGACAACCCCATCAAGTCGATCGATATCAGCACGCCGGTCGGCGTCTCGGTCAATGTCGCCTTGCCGATCTCGTTGCCCTGCTGATTGATGAAGCTCGCTTTTGCGGCGGGCGGTTCCTGCGCCGACGCAGTGCTTGCGAGGGCTGCGGCGCACAGCAAACTGACGACGATCCGATTCACGATTGCCTCCTCGTGGCTCAAGACCAAATTCCGTTCTGTTTGAATCGGAATTCGCTCCGGTTCTCCTTGAGTGGTCGCTCCGGCGAACCGGTTCACACCCCCGGATCGAGTCCGGGGGGCATGCTTCGCCGGAAAATGCTCAAGACGTATCCGTCCTGCCGGTATTATGCGATGCACGCTTTGCGGCACAATTCATACCGTGCGGAACGCGGGTCAGTACAGAGGCGGAATGTCGGTGAGACGAAATGGACCAAGCAGCACCGCGCCGTCCGAAAACCGCAGCGGAACCGTCACCGCGCTCTGGCCCTCGAGTTCCGTGCGCGCCCCCAGCGCATCGATCGCCGCTTTCGCCGCGGGCCCGCTGCTGTTGCCGCGCAAGACGCCGCCGAGTCCGGGAACGAGCTTGTCGAGCCCGGGCGCCAGCCGCTCGATCGTGCTCTGCGGCACCATTTGCGCGACCATGCGATCGATCCCGAGGAGGGGAATCAGTTTCTCGAAATTGGTGACGGTGACCTTGAGTTCGCCATTGAGCGCACCGCGCGGCGTCAGGCCCAGCGATCCCGTGCCGACGGCGAGGACGTCGCCCTGTTTCACCTGCGCCCGGGTGATGTCGAGCCGGCCATTCGCCGCTTGCAACGCGCGCAGCGTCTCGGGTCCCGATCGCGGCGTCAGGTTCTTCAGCCCGCGCAGCACCGCGACGATATCCGCATCGAACGGCCTTGCAGCGAGTTCACCCAGCTGCGACGCCGAGGCCTGACGGAGATTGAGAGCAAGATCGAGCACAGGGTTGTCGCGGGCGCTGCCGGAGGCGATGCGCCCATGCAGTTCGAGCCGGCCGGCATTCGC
>JAEULX010000045.1 GCA_016793685.1 Bradyrhizobiaceae bacterium | reverse complement strand
CGGCCCCCTGCCCTTCGGCGTCACGCTGCTGGCGCCGGCGGGCGAGGATGCGCTCCTCGCCTCGATCGGGCGCGTCCTGCATGCCGATACCGGCCTGCCGCTCGGCGCCCTGAAGCAGCCGCAGCCGCCCTTGGCGCCATTGCCGGCGCGGGCCGCGGGCGATCGCGTCATCCTCGCCGTCGTCGGCGCCCATCTCTCCGGACTGCCGCTCAATGGTGAACTGCGCGCCCTCGGCGCGGAGTTTTGTGAGGCGACGACGACCTGCGCCGACTATCGCCTGTACGCCCTGCCCGGCGCTCGCCCCCCGCCGCGCCCCGGCCTCCTCCGCGTCGCGACGGGGCAAGGCGCGGCAATCGAACTGGAACTGTGGGCGATGACGCCCGCTGCGTTCGGCCGTTTCGTCGCCGCCATCCCGCCGCCGCTGTCGATCGGTTCGCTGACGCTTGCCGATGGGCGAACGGTGAAGGGATTCCTCGTCGAAGCGGAAGCAACGAGAAACGCGCGCGATATTTCCGGCTTCGGCGGCTGGCGCGCCTATCTCAAAGCAGCGCAGGCGGGATAGCGCTCAAAGCGAGCGCGTATACGTCTCGTATTCCTTGCGTACCGTCGTGATATGGGCGCGCATCGCCTCCCCCGCGCGAACGCATTCGCCGCGCAGGATCGCGGTCAGAACCTGGTCATGTTCGGCATGCGATTTCGCCAGACGGCCGAGATTGCGGAACTGCGCCCGGCGGAAGGGCGCGACGCGCAGCCGTGTCGTGAGCGTCAGCTCGGCCAGGTATTCGTTGTGGGCACCGTTGTAGATCGCCGCGTGGAACGCCTCGTTGATCTCATGATAGCGCTGCGGATCGCCGCTGTGAATCAGCGTCCGCAGCTGCTCGTGGATCGCTTCGAGCGCTTGCCGCTCGATGCGGGTCATGCGCTCGGCCGCGAATGTCGCGCACAGCGCTTCGAGTTCCGCCATCGCCTCGAACATGCCGACGAGGCGCGCGGGACTCGGCTGGGCGACCACCGCCGCACGGTGCGGACGCGCCTCGACCAGCCCGCTCGCGTTGAGCAGGCGGATCGCTTCGCGCACCGGCGTGCGCGACACGCCGAACCGCCGCGCGATTTCGGTCTCGTCGAGCGCGACGCCAGGAGCCAGCACGCCGGTCATGATCTCGTCGGCGAGCTGGTGACGCAGGTTCTCGGCCAAGGTGCGCCGGCCCGCGGCGTTTTCCGTCCGATCGAGCACGAGCGTGCTCATTTGCCTTGCTCCTCGATCACGCTCACATGAGCGGCGACGACGCGCCAGCCGTCGCCAAAGCGCACCCAGGTCTGCATCTGGCGCCCGACCTTGCCCGGCGCGCTGCCGCGGTAAAACAGCGTCGAAGCGACCGCGACGTCGCGGCCATAGGCGGTGATGACGGTCTTGGCAAGCGTCCGCGCCAGTCCCGCCGGCGAGCGGGCCTGGCGGAACGCTGCGATCGCGGCATAGCCGTAAAGGTTCTCCCCTCCGCCATACCGGATGGTGCGCGGGTCGTCGCGGAACAATGCGTCGAGCGTATCGACGTCATTGCCGACCAAGGCGCTCTCATAGCGTTCAAAAGCCGCTCTCACTTCGGAAACGACGTCCGGCAGGTCGACCTCCATCATATTGCTCCGTCGATCGCAGGTTTCGGCGCGACGGCGACGCCGGCCTGCTCCAGCGCGTAGCTGATCCGCAAGGCGATCTCCTCCCGCCATGGCGGCGCGATGATCTGCACGCCGATCGGCAGCGGCGACAGCGGCACCGGCGCCGCCACCACCGGCAGCCCGATGAACGAGATCGGCTGGGTATAGATGCCGAGATTGGGCCGCACCGGCAGCTCGACGCCGTCGAGCATGAAGGTCTTCTGTCCGATCAACGGCGCGGTGCACGGCGTCGCCGGGGCGATGATGGCATCGACCTCGTCGAACAGCGCAAGCACGCGGTCGCGATACCAGCGGCGGAATTTCTGCGCCTTCCCCACCAGCGCGGCCGGCACCAGGGCGCCGGCAAGGAGGCGGTCGCGCACCGCAGGATCGAAGTCGTTCGCCCGCCCGCGCAGGCGATCGAGATGCAGGCTCGCGCCTTCGGTCGCGGTGATCACATAGGCGGCGGCGCGCGCCCGCCGCGCCTCGGGAAGCTCGATCGTGCGCTCAATCGACAGTGCCGCCGCCACGCGCGCCAATGCTTCTTTCGCCTCGGGAAGAAGTCCCTCGGCGAAATAGCCGCCGGCTTGCGCGAGCCGCAGTCCGGCAATCCCGGCTTCGAGCAACGGCACGGTCGGCTCGGGCATCCGGCCCGCACAGATCGGGTCGTCGCGATCGGGTCCCTGCATCGCGTCATAGGCGATCGCGAGATCCCGCGTTGTCCGGGCGAACGGACCGAAATGATCGAGGCTCGCGACAAACGGAAAACTCCGCGCGAGCGACAATCGGCCATAGGTCGGCTTCAGCCCGAATATGCCGCAAAGCGAACTCGGCACCCGGATCGATCCGTTGGTGTCGGACCCGAGCGCGAGCGGCACCAGCCGGCCCGCCACCGCGCCGCCGGAACCGCTGGACGAGCCGCCGGTCATCCGCGCAGGATCGTGCGGATTGCGCGCGTCGCCGTCATGGATATTCTCGCCGGTGAAGTCATAGGCGTATTCGCCCATGTTCAGCGCGCCGACCAGCACCGCGCCGGCGGCCTCCAGCCGTTCGATGAGCGGCGAGTCTTTTTCGGCCGGCGCATGCTCCCGGTTGATCTTGGCGCCAGCGCGCGTCGGCAGACCCGCGACGTCGAACAGGTTCTTCACCGCGAACGGGACGCCCGCCAGCGGTCCCGGCGGCTTACCGGCGGCACGCTCCTCATCGAGCGCCCGCGCGCGCCTCCGCGCCCGCTCGGCGGTGACATCGGTGAAGGCGTTGAACACCGGATTGCGCCGCGCGATGCGGGCGAGCGCCGCCTCCGTCACCGCGGACGCGGTGATCTTTCCACCGGCGACCGCTGCCGCGATCTCTGACGCCGACGCGTTCGAACTGTCGCCCTCCATGCGCTAGGCCCGATAGACCGGCGCCGGCGCGAGCTCTTCGGGCAGCGGGAAGGCGTCGACAAGTTCGGCAAGAGCGAGAAGCGTTGCGAGATTGGCTTTGACCGCCGGGCGCCAGGCCGGTTCGATCGGCAGGCGCAGCGCATGGGCCGCGCCGTCGAGATAGGCATCGAGCGTGTCGGATGTCGCCATGGGATTGGTAAAGGTCAGATCGGCGGATGCGGGATGGCGGTCAGGAGTTCGCGGGTATAGTCGCTTTGCGGCGCGTTGAGCACTTGTTCGGTCGGCCCCTGTTCGACAATTCTTCCCGTGCGCATGACGATGACGCGGTCGCACAGCAGGCGCACCACGTTGAGATCATGCGACACGAACAGGTAGCTCATGCCGAGCGCGGTCTTGAGGTCCTGCAACAGGTTGAGCACGATCGCCTGCACCGATACGTCGAGCGCTGCGGTCGGCTCGTCGAGGATCAGCAGTTCGGGCCCGAGCGCGATCGCGCGCGCAATCCCGACGCGCGCTTTCTGTCCGCCGGATAGCTGGTGGGGGAAGCGATCGAGCAATTCGACCGGCAGCCCGACCTGACGCGCCAGCTCCTCGCAGCGCGCCCGCACCGCCCGGCCGCCGCGCGCCGTGCCGAGCCGCAGGATCGGGTCGGCGATCGCGCGCGCCGCGGTGAAGCGCGGATTGAGACTGTCGGTCGGGTCCTGAAACACCATCTGGATGCGGCCGCGCAGCGGCGAGCGCGCGAAATCCCTGGCCGGAACCGCGCCGATATCCTGCCTGTCGAAGGTGATCGTGCCGCCGGTCTTGTCGAGCAGGCGCATCACCATCATCGAGGTCGTCGACTTGCCGCAACCCGACTCGCCGACCAGCCCCACGCTCTCGCCGCGCCTGACCTCGAAGCTGATGCCGTCGACCGCGCGGAACGCCGCATCTTCGGCCTTGTCGCGGCGGCGGAACAGGCTGGCGAGGGTGCGGCTCATCGCATTGCGCGGATATTCCTTGATGAGCCTGTCCACGACGAGCAGCGGATCGTCGGAATGGGCGGACGGCGCACCGGCCGGCTTGCTGTCGGGCAGAACGGCGTCGGGCGGCAGGAGATCGCGCAGCGTGACGCCGATCCGCGGGGTCGCCTGCATGAGCTTGCGGGTGTAGGCGTGCTCGGGCGCCTTGAAGATCTGCGCCGACGGCGCGGTCTCCACCACGCGGCCCTTCTGCATCACCACGACGCGATCGCAATAGGCGGCGGCAAGCCCAAGATCGTGGGTGATCAGGATCGTCGACATGCCGCGCTGGCGCGTCAGCTCGACGACAAGCTCCATGACCGCCTTCTGGGTGGTCACATCGAGGCCGGTGGTCGGCTCGTCGGCGATCAGGAGCTGCGGCCGGCACGCGAGGGCGAGCGCGATCACCACGCGCTGGCACATGCCGCCGGACAGTTCGAACGGATAGGCGTGATACCGCTCCTCCGGGCGCGCGATCCGCACCTGGTCGAGCATGGCGATCGCTTTTTCGCGCGCATCGCTGGGAGCCGCCTGCACATGCTGCAGCAGCACGTCCTCGATCTGATGGCCGACCTTGCGGATCGGATTGAGCGCGGCGCGCGGGTTCTGAAAGATCATCGACATTTCGCGCCCGCGCAGGTCGCGCATCGCGCGCTCGGAGGCGTGACGGACATCGACGCCGGAAAACATGATGGTGCCGTCGGCGACCCGCCCGGCGCGGTCGAGAATGCGCATGACGGCATAGGAAGTGACCGACTTCCCCGAGCCCGATTCGCCGACGATGCCGACCGTCTCGCCCTTGGCGACCGTGAGATTAACCTGCTCGACCGCGCGAACGATGCCGCGGCGGGTGGCGAACTCCACCGTGAGGTCGTGCACGTCGAGCAGCGGGGCCTGTTCGGTCATCGCGCAAGTCTCATGTGCGTAAGTCTCATGTGCGTCGCTGCGGGTCGACGATGTCGCGCAACCCGTCGCCAAGCAGGTTGAAGCAGAACACGGCGAGCACCAGCGCCAGGCCGGGGAAGAACGCGATCCACCATTCGCCCGACACCATGAAGGCCGCGCCCTCCGCCACCATGATCCCCCACTCCGCCGTCGGCGGGCGGACGCCAAGGCCGATGAAGGACAGGCCGGCGGCATTGAGGATGGCGTAGCCCATGGTGAGCGACATCTGCACCACCATGATGGGCATGACGTTGGGCAGGATCTGCCCGAGCAGGATGCGCATTTCGCCGTTGCCGGACAGGCGCGCGGCCAGAACGTAGCCGGCGTTCCGCCGCGTATTCGCCTCCGCGCGCGCGACCCGGGCGTAAAGCGGGAAATTGATGATCGCCGTCGCCAGCACGATGTTGGTCACGGAGTTGCCGAGCGCGGCGACAATGCCCATCGCCAGCCCGAACAGCGGAAACGCCATGATCGTATCCGCGAGGCGGCCGACGACGCGATCGATCCAGCCGCCGAAAAAGCCCGCGGCCACGCCGGACACGCCGCCGAGCAGAAACACCAGCGCCACCGAAGCGATGGCGATCCCGAGATCGAGCCTGGTCGCGACGATCACCCGGCTGAGAATGTCGCGCCCGAGCTGGT
>JAEULX010000023.1 GCA_016793685.1 Bradyrhizobiaceae bacterium | reverse complement strand
CAAGGACGACGGCGGCAAGCCGGCGGAGGCGGTCACTGCAGCCAATCAGCTCGTCGAGAGCGACAAGGTCGCGATGCTGATGGGCACCTTCTTTTCCAATATCGGCCTCGCGGTCTCCGACTTCGCGCAACAGAAGAAGGTCTTCTTTCTTGCCGCCGAGCCGCTGACCGACGCGATCACCTGGGCGAAGGGCAACCGCTACACCTTCCGTTTGCGGCCCTCCAATTCCATGCAGGCGGCGATGCTGGCGGAGGAAGCCGCCAAGCTGCCGGCGAAGAAGTGGGCGAGCGTCGCCCCCAATTACGAGTACGGACAGTCGGCGGTGGCGGCCTTCAAGAAGGCGCTCTCGGCCAAGCGTCCCGACATCGAATGGGTCAGCGAGCAATGGCCGCCGCAAGGCAAGATCGACGCCGGCGCAGTCGTCCAGGCGCTGGCTGCGGCGCAGCCCGAAGCGATCCTCAATGTGACCTTCGGCCCCGACCTCGTGAAGTTCGTGCGCGAAGGCACGACCCGCGGTCTGTTCAAGGATCGCTCTGTGGTGAGCTTCCTGACCGGCGAACCCGAATATCTCGACCCGCTGAAAGACGAGGCGCCGACCGGCTGGATCGTCACCGGCTATCCCTGGAGCGCGGTGAAGACGCCGGCGCATGAGGCGTTCGTGAAAGCCTACCAGGCGAAGTTCAACGACTATCCGCGCCTTGGCTCGGTGGTCGGCTACGTCACGATGAAGGCCGCCGCGGCGATCCTCGCCAAGGCCGGCTCGACCGACACGGACAAGCTGATCGCCGCCGCGGAAGGGCTGAAGCTCGACACGCCGTTCGGGGCGATCTCCTTCCGTCCGATCGATCATCAGTCGACCTTGGGCGCCTTCGTGGGCAAGACCGCCGTTGTCGATGGCAAGGGCGTCATGGTCGATTTCGTCTACCGCGATGGCGCCGGCTATCTGCCGAGCGACGACGAGGTGAAGAAGCTGCGTCCGCAGGAGTAAGCGGCGCGCGGCGACAGCGCCTGGGGCAGGGGGCAGTGGGCGCGCACGTCCCAGGTCGACACTGAAGGGTGCCTCTCCCCACGGGGAGGGGCGAGGGTGGGGCTTTGCGTTGAGAAACTCCTGATGCGGTCCGTCGATGTCAATGGGCCGCGCAGTCTCAGCGAACGATCGACAAGGATAGCGGGCTCGTGGAATTCTTGGTCGTCCAGTTCCTGACCGGGCTCGCAAGCGCCGCTTCGCTGTTCCTTGCGGCGTCCGGCCTGTCGATCATTTTCGGCGTCACCCGGATCGTCAATTTCGCCCATGGCGCCTTCTACATGCTCGGGGCTTATGTCGCCGTCACGCTGACGGAATGGTGGGACGGGCCGTTGGGATTCTGGGGCGGCGTGCTGGTCGCCGCCATCGCCGTCGCCGTGCTCGGAGCGCTGACCGAAGTATCGCTGCTGCGCCGGATCTACCGCGCGCCCGAGCTTTTCCAATTGCTGGCGACCTTCGGGCTGACCTTGATGATGCAGGACATCGTGCTCCTCGTGTGGGGGCCGGTCGATCTGATCGGGCCGCGCGCGCCGGGGTTCAAAGGCGCGGTGCAGATTCTTGGCCAGCAGGTGCCGAGCTACGAATTGTTTCTGATCGTGCTCGGTCCCGCGGTGCTCGCCGTCCTTTGGCTTCTCTTCCATCGCACCCGCTGGGGCGTTCTTGTGCGCGCCGCGACGCAGGACCGCGACATGGTCGCCGCCCTCGGCGTCAATCAGAAATGGCTGTTCACCAGCGTGTTTGCGCTCGGCATTTTCCTTGCGGCGCTGGGCGGGGCGTTGCAGCTGCCGCGCGAGGCCGCAAGCCACAACATGGATCTGCGGATCATCGTCGAAGTGTTCGTCGTCGTGGTGATCGGCGGTCTGGGCAGCGTGACCGGCGCGTTCCTCGCCGCCGTGATCGTCTCCGAGCTCAATGCCTTCGGCATCCTGATCCTGCCGAAAATCTCTCTCGTCCTGGTCTTTATCGTCATGGCCGCCGTGCTGGTGGTGCGGCCCTGGGGTCTGCTCGGGCGCAAGGAGGCCGCCCCGCGCCAAGTGCTGGGCGCGACGATCCATCCGTGGCGACCGCTCAGTCAGCCGCAGCGACTCGCACTCGCTGCCGTACTCGCCCTCGCGGCATGTTTGCCGTTCGTATCGGGCAACTACCTTCTCACCGTCGGATCCGAAATCCTCATCTTCATTCTGTTCGCGCAGAGCCTGCAATTGCTGATGACGGTCGGGGGGCTCGCCTCGTTCGGCCATGCCGCCTATTTCGGGCTGGGCAGCTATGGCGCGGCGCTTGCGGCGAAGTCGCTGGGTCTGCCCATGGGCATCGCCCTGCTTGCGGGTCCGGTGCTCGCGCTCGCCGGCGCCTTCATCTTCGGATGGTTCTCGGTGCGGCTCGCCGGGGTCTATTTCGCCATGCTGACCCTTGCATTCGCGCAGATCGCCTGGTCGATCGCCTTTCAGTGGGTCGACGTGACGGGCGGCGACAATGGAATCCTGGGTGTGTGGCCTGCGGCGCTGGTCGGCACCCCGGCGCGGTTCTACTGGTTCGCCTTCGTTGTCACCGTCGCCGGAGTTTTCTGCCTGCGGGCGCTGACCTTCTCGCCCTTCGGCTACGCGCTGCGGGCGGCGCGCGATTCCGAACTGCGCGCCGAGGCGATCGGGATCGACCGCCGCCGGGTGCAGCTGACCGCTTTCATGATTGCGGGAAGCTTTGCCGGGATCGCGGGCGCGCTGTTCGCCTATCTCAAGGGAAGCGTTTTTCCCGAGACGCTCGCCATTCCGTACTCGGTCGATGCCCTGGTGATGGTGCTGCTGGGTGGCGTCGAAACCGTATCCGGCGCCGTCGTCGGGGCCATCGTCTACAAGGCGCTCGCCATCTGGCTGATGAGCGAAACCGAGATGTCGAAACTCGTGCTCGGTGCAGTAATCGTCGCCATCGTCGTGCTGTCGCCCAAGGGAATTGTTGGCTATCTGTCCGATATTGCGCGGCGAACGCCCTGGCTCGCCGCCTGGTCGAATAAGGCTTAAGCGATGGCTGCGGCGCTCGAAGTGCAGGGCATTGCCAAGTCCTACGGCGGCGTGGCCGCCGTGCGCGGGGTCAGTTTCGCGGTGCAGCCCGGCGAGATCGTCGCGCTGATCGGGCCGAACGGCGCCGGCAAGAGCACCTGCTTCAACATGATCATGGGGCAGATTCCGGTCGACGACGGCGTCATCCGGATTTTCGGGCAGCCGACCACGGGCCTGCCTCCGCGCGCGGTGTGGCGACGCGGCGTCGGCCGCACCTTCCAGATCACCGCCACCTTCTCCTCCATGACGGTCGCCGAAAACGTGCAGGTCGCGCTGCTGTCGCATCGGCGGCAGCTCTCGACATGCTACAAGTTCGCCGGCGCGATGGCGCGCGACGAGGCCGAGCGCCTGCTCGATCTCCTGGGGCTGAAAGCGCAGGCCGGGAGGGCCTGCGGCGAACTCGCCTACGGCGATCTCAAGCGCCTCGAACTCGCGGTCGCGCTCGCCAATGACCCCAAGCTCCTGCTGCTCGACGAGCCGACCGCCGGCATGGCGCCGAAAGAACGCGTCGACCTGATGGCGCTCACCACGCGCATTGCGCGCGACCGGACGATCGGCGTCTTTTTCACCGAGCATGACATGGATGTCGTGTTCGAACACTCCGACCGCGTGATGGTGCTCGATCGCGGCGCGCTCATTGCGTCGGGTCCGCCGCAAGCGGTGCGTACCGACCCGAAGGTGCGGGCCGTCTATCTCGGCGAAGGGTTTGACGACGCCGGCGGGCGCGAAGGCGACGAACGATGAAACTCGCGGTTTCCAACCTCGAAGCGCGCTATGGTCCGGCGCAAATTCTCTTCGACGTGAGCTTCACCGTCGGCGACGGCGAGGTCGTTGCGCTGCTCGGCCGCAACGGCGCGGGCAAGTCGACCACCCTGCGTTCGATCATCGGTCTGGTCGCCGACCGAAGCGGAGGTATCGAGTTCCAGGGCGAAGACATCTCAAAGTTGCGGACGCACGAAATCGCCCGGCGCGGCCTGGGCTGGGTGCCCGAGGACCGGCGCATCTTCACCGAACTCACGGTCCTCGAAAATCTCGAAGTGGGCCGGCAGCCGCCGCGCGCCGGGGCGCCGACCTGGACGGCGGACAAGCTTTTCGCGCTTTTCCCCAACCTCGCCGAAATGCGGCAGCGCCTCGGCGACCGCATGTCGGGCGGCGAGCAGCAGATGCTGACGATCGCTCGTACGCTCATGGGAAACCCGGCGCTGGTGCTGCTCGACGAGCCGTCCGAGGGGCTTGCGCCGAAGATCGTCGAGCAGATGGCGGCCGCCATTCTTGCGATGAAGCGCGAGGGGCTCGCGCTCGTGATTTCGGAGCAGAACCTCCGCTTTGCGCGTCTGATCTCCGACCGCGCCGTCATCATCGAGAAGGGACGCGTCCGCTACGCCGGAACAATGGCCGAACTTGCCGCCAATCCGGAAATTCGCGATGCATATTTGGCGGTATGAAGCTATTCATATATCATTAGATCACCTTTGATTCATTTGTTACGAGGCGACTAATCCTTTTCGGGGCGAACAGGGAAGGCGGATTCGCGTGGCGGCCGTTTGCGCAGTGCTACTATCGCAGGTCGGCATGCGTTTTTGATCTCCCCATAAGCGGGAAGGTGATTACGATGACGACGACGATCCGAGCCGATCTCGTGGAAGGCGCGTGATTCGATGCGCCGCCCGAACGCGAAACCCAGTCGCACCAGCAAGAAAAAGCCAGTTGCGGCGGAAGCCGCCAAAAAACCGCGCCGGCGGGAGCCGCCGGCTCAGTATTGCCTGGACGAACAGGTCGGGTTTCTGATGCGCCAGGCCAATCAACGCCATACGATGATCTTTGCCGAGCGGATGATCGAGGATCTGACGCCGACCCAGTGGGCCGCGCTCGCCAAGCTGAACGAGCGGGGGCCGCTCTCGCAAAACCTGCTCGGCCGGCACACGGCCATGGATGCGGCGACGATCAAGGGCGTGGTCGACAGACTGACGGCGCGCGGATTCACCGTCGGCAAATCCGATCCCACGGATGCGCGACGGCTGCGCATCGCATTGACCGATGAAGGCCGCGCCGTGGTCCGGCGTGCGGCAGCGGTTGCGCTGACGATCAGCGAAGAGACGCTGAGCCCGCTCACCGTGTCCGAACGCAAATCGCTGATGCGGCTGCTCGACAAGATCAAGTGAGCGGGCCGGGCGCGGAGCCGCTGACGGCGGACTGACTTGGCCGCGTTGCCCGGTGGGCGCGCCGGATTTTGCAGCATTTTCCGGCGAACGGGGATCGCCCCGTTAAAGTACGACCACGCACGACGGCCGTCAGAGCACCTGCTCGGGGATCGCGGTGGCGGGCGGCGTATTGCGGCTGCGGCCGGCGCGCACGACCCCGTCGATCACCACCATGCCGATGCCGGGGAGGTCGCCGAGCGCGACGCTCTCGAGCAGCGTCTTGCCCGCGGAGTGCTGGGCGCGGTCCATGAACACGAAATCGGCGGCGCGGCCGGGCTCGATGATGCCGCAATCGAGCTTGCGCAGCCGGGCGGTGTTGCCGGTCGCGAAGCAAAACGCGGTCTCCGCCGGCACGTCTCCGAGCGAGGAGAGCATGGCGATCATGCGGACGATGCCGAGCGGCTGGACGCCGGACCCGGCCGGTCCGTCCGTGCCGAGGATGACGCGGTCGAGCTGGTTCAGCTCGCGGGCGGTGCGCAGGGTGAAGAGCGCCGCCCGTTCGTTGCCGTTGTGCACGAGTTCGAGCCCGCGCCGGCAGCCCTCGCAGATGCAGCGGATTTGATCGTTCGGCAGGGCCGTGTGCCCGCCGTTGATGTGGCCGACCACGTCGGCGTCGCATTCGAGCACGACGTCCTTGTCGATCAGGCCCGAGCCCGGAATCGACGGCCCGCCGGTGTGGATCGTGCTCTGGATGCCGTATTTGCGCGCCCAGGCGACCATCTTGTGGCCGGTCGGCCCGTCCTTGACGCCGCCGAGCCCGATCTCGCCGAGAAGCGTCACTCCGGCTTCGGCCAGATCGCGAAAATCGTCTTCTACCATGCCCTGCTCGATCACCGGGGCGCCGGCGTGCAGCTTCACTCCGCCGGAGCGGAACGACGAGTAGGTCCGCTGTGCGGTGATCGCCATCGCCTTCAGGCCCACGATATCGCGCGGGCGGCCGGGCATATGCACTTCGCCGGCGGAAACCATGGTGGTGACGCCGCCATGCATCGACGAGTCGATCCAGTTGAGCTGGCTCTGGCGCGGGGTCCAGTCGCCGGCGACCGGATGAACGTGGCTGTCGATCAGGCCGGGCGCGACGGCGACGCCGTGCGCGTCGACGATCGAGGTCGCGCCGTCGGTATCCACATCCTTGGCGCGGCCGACCGCCGTGATCCGCCCGTTGACTGCGACGATCGTGTCGGCGTCGAGGATCGGACGCTCCAGCAGCCCCGAAAGAACGAGACCGATATTGCGGATGACCAGCTTGGTCGTTCCGGCGGGCGCGGCTTGCGCATCGTGAGCCATCTTCCCCTCCACCGGCCAATCGCGGCGGTTGCGGCGGTCGGCCCTTTGGACACTCGCATTCGTCGCCGGTACGGCGGCGTGCCTTGTCCCGCGCCGGCGGCGCAGATCAGGCGGGCTTCATTAGTATACAAACAGTATGGCCGGCGCGGCAAGGCGGCGGCGCCCCCTTATCTTCGGCTTTCCAGCCTGTCGTGCAACCAAGACGACGGCCCTGGGGTCCTGGAGCGCTTTCGGGCGGCTGCCGGGCGTCCGGCCGGCAGGCGGCCGATCGTGCGGCGCGCGGCCTGGTCGCCTAGCGCCGCGCCGCTCGGACTTTTGTGAAAGAATTATTTGCGTACCATGATTAAACGGCGGGCCGAATGACTAAGCCGTTTGATGAAGAAGTGTTCACTTGTGGGCGTTTTCAGCGAAATTTTGGAGAACTTGGCAGTCTAATAGGGATTTGATTTCGATCAAACGGCGCGAACTGCTATCTGAAGGGCCAACGCAATCGCAAGGA
The DNA here is from genome assembly GCA_016793685.1 of Bradyrhizobiaceae bacterium. Lineage (GTDB taxonomy): Bacteria > Pseudomonadota > Alphaproteobacteria > Rhizobiales > Xanthobacteraceae > Rhodoplanes. The sequence continues at coordinate 708 of JAEULX010000023.1, read as the reverse complement.
GTTCTTCTGTGGCGATCGAACCACCCGTGAAAATCGTCGAAACCGTTCTGCGCGACGGCCATCAGTCGCTCGCCGCAACGCGGATGCGGACGTCCGACATGATCCCCGTCCTCGAGCAGATGGACGAGATCGGCTACTTCTCGCTCGAAGCCTGGGGCGGGGCGACGTTCGATGCGTGCCTGCGCTTCCTCGACGAGGATCCGTGGGAGCGCCTGCGCATCCTCAAGAAATACGTCAAGAAGACCCCGCTGCAGATGCTGCTGCGCGGGCAGAACGTGCTCGGCTACAACCACTATGCCGATGACGTCGTGACCGAGTTCGTCACCCGGGCGGTCGACAACGGCATCGGCGTGATGCGGATTTTCGACGCGCTCAACGACGTGCGCAATCTCGAAGTCGCCATGCGTGCGGCCAAGCGGGCGGGCGCGCATGTGCAGGGGGCGATCGTCTACACCATCAGCCCCTATCACACGGTCGATAACTTCGTTCAGGTGGCGAGGGACCTCGTCGACCTCGGCGCCGATTCCGTCTGCATCAAGGACATGGCGGGGCTGCTCGCGCCCTACGTCGCCTATGACCTCGTCAAGCGGCTGAAGACCGAGCTCGGCGTGATCGTCGACGTGCATTGCCACTATACCAGCGGCATGGCCTCGATGAGCTATCTCAAGGCGATCGAGGCGGGCGCCGACATCGTCGACTGCGCCCTGT
>JAEULX010000220.1 GCA_016793685.1 Bradyrhizobiaceae bacterium | reverse complement strand
GGAATCGTGCCGGCGAGCGCCGAGCCGTTCACGCTGTTCGGCTATGCGCTGCGCGGCGACCGGCAGTATTTCTATGTCGTGCTCGCCTATCTGGTGGTCAGCTATCTGCTGGTGACCAATCTCATCCGCACGCGCGACGGGCGGGCGCTGGTCGCCGTCCGCGATCACTATCTGTCCGCCGAAATGATGGGGATCAACCTCACCAAATACCGGACGCTGTCGTTCGGCCTCGCGGCCTTCTATGCCGGCATCGGCGGCGCGCTCTATGCACACTATGCCCAGGTCGTGTCGAACGAAGGCTTCGGCATCGACCGGTCGATCGTATTTCTCGCGATGGTGATCATCGGCGGGGTCGGCGCCGTGATGGGGACGCTGATGGGCACCGCGTTCATGGTGCTGCTGCCGGAGGCGATGGAGTGGATCAGCGCGCTGCTGCGCGGCGGCGCCGTCGACCGCGCGCTGGCGCTCAACAACAACATCGCCTTCCTGCGCGAGATCGCGATCGGCCTGGTGATCGTGCTGTTCCTGATCTTCGAGCCGGACGGGCTGGCGCATCGCTGGCGGCAGATCAAGGCCTATTGGAAGCTCTACCCGTTCTCGCATTGAGGTCAGGACGGGCCGGAATACGCGAGACCTCGAAACAATAAGGAGGAACACGTCCATGCGAATGACCAAGATACTGCGCGGCGCGTCGCTCGCGGCGCTCGTCCTCGGCATGGCTGGAGCGGCGCGTGCCGAGCAGGTCACCGTGGGACAGCTCACCGACTTCTCCGGCGCCACCGCCGATGTCGGCGTCCCCTTCGGTCAGGGCGTCGTCGACGCCATCGCCTGGGCGAACAAGAAAGGCGGCGTCGACGTCGTGCTCGATACGGTCGACTACGGCTACCAGGTTCCGCGCGCGGTCGCCCAATACAAGAAGTGGTCGGGAGCGGACAAAAAGGTGCCGGCGATCCTCGGCTGGGGCACCGCCGACACCGAGGCGCTCACGGGCTTCATCGCGCAGGACCAGATCCCCTACGTGTCCGCCTCCTATTCGGCGGCGCTCACCGATCCGACCGGCAAGAGCGGCAAGGCGAAGCCCGCGCCGTACAACTTCTTCTATGCGCCGAGCTATTCCGACGCGCTGCGCGCCATGCTGACCTGGGCGGCGCAGGACTGGAAAGCCAAGGGCAAGACCGACAAGCCGAAGTTCGTCCATATGGGCGCGAACCACCCCTACCCCAACGCGCCGAAGGAAGCGGGCGAAGCGATCGCCAAGGAGCTCGGCTTCGAGGTGCTGCCGCCGGTTCAGTTCGCCTTCACGCCGGGCGACTACACCGCGCAATGCCTGACGCTGAAGAACGCCGGCGCGAATTACGCCTATCTCGGCAATACGGCGGGATCGAACATCGCCGTGCTCAAGGCCTGCAAGAATATCGGCGCCGACGTGCAGTTCCTCGGCAATGTCTGGGGGATGGACGAGAACGCGGCCAAGGCGGGCGGCGCCGCGGTGGACGGCGTCGTATTCCCGCTGCGGACGGCGGTGCCGTTCGGCGTCGATGCGGCAGGCATGAAAAACCTGATGGAGATCTCGAAGAACTCGGACCCCTCCGGCAGCGGCTATCGTCCCGTGCATTATGTCGCCGGGGTGTGCACGGCGCTTTATCTGAAAGAAGCGATCGACTGGGCGGCCAAGAACGGCGGCGTCAACGGTCCGAACGTCAAGAAGGGCTTTTATCAGACGAAGGATTGGGTGCCGGCCGGCATGGAAGGCGTGTGCAAGCCGTCGACCTGGACCGATGCCGATCATCGGCCGATGATGAACGTCGATCTCTACCGGATCAAAGTGAACGGCGCCACCGACGCGCCGCTCAACGAACTCATCAAGAACGGCACGATCAAGCTGGAGAAAGTGACGACCGTCGATCTGCCGCGCAAGCCCGAATGGCTCGGCTGGTAGAGGACGCGCGCCGGCGGCGCCTGCCCCTTTTTCCCTCTCCCTTCGGGGAGGGAAGGGGCAGAATTATCCCATAACCACGGCAGGCGATTTCGTGGGGTGTTATGAACCACATCACAGGGAGGCGCGCGCTCCGTTCGGTAGGGTAGCGGAACGACTTTTTCGCATTCGCCGCCCGGCTTCGGACGGGGGAAGCCGGGCTGACCGCTCGCTAGCGACCGCGCTCGCGGTGGACTGATGATTCAACAGGTGAAACCATCGCTCGACCCGTCGGCAAACGGCGGCGCGAACGCCGGCATTGACGCCTCGCCCCTCCTTTCGGTGCGCAACATCGAAGTGGTCTACGACGAGGTCATCCTGGTGTTGCGCGGTCTCAGCCTCGACGTGCCGCGCGGCGCGGTGGTGGCGCTGCTCGGCGCCAACGGCGCCGGCAAGTCGACCACGCTGAAAGCCATTTCCGGACTGCTCAAGACCGAGAACGGCGAGGTGACGCGCGGGGAAATCGTGTTCGACGGCGAACGGATCGACGGCGGCGACCCGGTGCGGACGGTGCGGCGGGGCATTTCGCAGGTGATGGAAGGGCGGCGCATCATCGCCGATCTCACCGCACTGGAAAACCTGCGGCTCGGCGCCTTCACGCGCCGGGACAAGGAGGTCGCCCGCGACATCGAGATGGTGTTCGCCTATTTCCCGCGCCTGAAGGAACGTACCGGCCTTGCCGGCTATCTGTCGGGCGGCGAGCAGCAAATGCTTGCGATCGGGCGCGCGCTGATGGCGCGACCGCGGCTGATCCTGATGGATGAGCCGTCGATGGGGCTTTCGCCCCTGCTGGTGAAAGAGGTGTTCGGCATCATCCGCGAGATCAATCGCGACCTCGGCGTCACCATCCTGCTGGTGGAGCAAAACGCGCGCGCGGCGCTGTCCGTCGCGAGTTACGGCTACATCATGGAGCAGGGCAAGGTGGTGCTCGACGGCGCCGCGGAGGCGTTGCGCGACAACGAAGACGTGAAGGAATTCTACCTCGGCGGCGCGGGCGATCAGCGCCGCAGTTTCAAAAATCTAAAAAGCTTCAGGAGACGTAAAAGGTGGCTTTAAGGACGGCGGCCGATGCGGCATTCGACAGGCTGGAACGGCGGAGCACCGACGAGCGCGACATCGCGTTGGTGACCGCGCTGGCAAGACTCATCGCGCATGCCAAACAGGCGAGCAGCTATTACCGAGACAAGCTGGCCGATATCGTTCCGCTGGACATTCACGATCTGGACTCGCTTGCGCGCATACCTGTCACGCGCAAGACGGATCTGAAAACGCTGCAGGACGGACAGCCGCCGTTTGGCGGGCTCGAAGCGACGCCGATCTCGCGGCTTGTCCGGGTCTTTGCCTCGCCCGGCCCGGTGTTCGAACCGGAAGCGGGCCGCCCGGACTACTGGCGCTACGCGCGCGCCCTGTGGGCCACGGGCCTGCGGCCGGGCGATCTGTTGCACAACTGCTTTGCCTATCACTTCACGCCCGCGGGGGCGATGATGGAGACGGGCGCGCTCGCGCTCGGCGCCGCCGTCTTTCCCGCCGGCACCGGCCAGACAGAGCTGCAGGTCCAGGCCGCCGCGGCGCTGCGGCCCGTCGTCTATTCCGGAACGCCCGATTTCTTGCGCACCATTCTCGAACATGCGGACGGCGAGGGCGTCGATCTCTCCAGCATCCAGATCGCGCATGTCACCGGCGGCGCGCTGCTTCCCGACGCCCGCGCGTTCTACGCGCAACGGGACATCGACGTGATGCAGAGCTATGCGACGGCGGAGATCGGGCTGATCGCCTACGAGAGCGCGGCGCATGAGGGCTTGATCACCGACGAAGGCGTGATCGTCGAGATTGTCGAACCGGGAACCGGCGCGCCGGTCGCGGACGGCGAAACGGGCGAGGTGCTGGTCACCGTCCTCAATCCCGATTATCCGCTCATCAGGTTTGCGACCGGCGATCTGTCGGCGATCCTTCCGGGCGCAAGCCCGTGCGGGCGCACCAATCGCCGTATCAAGGGCTGGATGGGACGCGCGGACCAGACCACCAAAGTGAAAGGGATGTTCGTGCATCCCCATCAGGTTGCCGAGATCGTTCGCCGCCATCCGGAGATCGGCCATGCGCGGCTGCTGGTCAGTCGTGAGCGCGGCGCCGACATCATGACGCTGAAGATCGAAGCGGCGCAGGCGAACGACGATCTCGCGCGCGCCATCGAAGCGAGCGTGCAGACGGTCACCCGGCTCAAGGGACGGGTGGAAATCGCTCCGGCCGGCAGCCTGCCGCGAGATGGCAAGGCGATCGAGGACGTCCGCGACTACGGCGGCGCGTCATAACTGGGCGGCGACGTGCCCGTTGGCGCCGCCGAGGGAAGCCGCGCTCCACGCCGGCGCATTCGCCGCATCGTCCAGGATCGCGGTCGACAGCCTTTGCGCGGCGGTCTTGAGAGAAGACACGATCTCGCCCATCGGAGAATTCCCGAGCCGATCGGCGGCCCCCACGACGCCCAGGCTGTAGACGACGCCGGCGCCGGCGATACGGACCGGGCAGGCGTAGCTCATGATGCCGGGATCGAGTTCCTGGTCGCAGACCGCAAATCCCTGCTGGCGGATTTTTTCCAGGTCCGCGGCGATTTCCGGTTCCGTCGTCTTGGTGCGCGCCGTGTACCGGGCATGGGGCTTGGCCATGACGTCGTCGATCAGTCGATCGTCGGCAAAGGCGAGAATAGCCTTGGCCGACGCCGCTGCGTGGAACGGCATGCTGCGGCCGGGTTGCACGAAGATCAGCTTTTCGCCATCGGGCAACGCCACCGCCAGCGTTTCCACTTCGTTGCCTTCCAGCTTGGCAATGTAGGCGGCTTCGCCGAAATCGGACGCTAACCGGTCGAGAATAGGCTGCGCGAGCTGGCGGATCGTGCCGCGCGGCATCGCCGCGCACAGCATGCGCAGCAAACGCGGCCCGACAATGTAATGCTTGCGGCGCTCTCCCTGAGCGAGGAAGCTGACGTGGAGCAGCGCATGGACGAGCCGATACACGGTCGCCTGCGGCAAATTTGTGCGCTCTCCGATCTCCGCCAGCGTCAAGCCGCGCGACGCTTGGGCCACCGTATCGAGGACCGCTGCATACCGACTGAGGATCGCGCGGCCCCCATGGGGGCTGCGATTCTTGGCTGCTTCCGTCACTGGAACCTCTGTCACTGGCCCACCGGCCTGCAGTTATGAAATACGTGTGAAATTTCAACCCCTCCGCGAAAATTGTCAAGGGCGCGGCCGAAGATTCGCGACGGTGCGACTGTGCTGCAACGCAGCGCGAGGCGTTTGCGACGCGATCGGCGGGTCACGGCGGCGTTCTCCGCCGCGTTTCGGTGCAGCTTTATTTTAATCGCATCAGGCGAACGGAAATTTTTTCCGCGCTGCAACGCCGCGGTTGGAATAAATGCTTCAGCCGGGCGCCGGCGGCGGCCGACAAATCCTCATGTCAACCCTCTCGCGCACAGCCCCGACTGTGGATATATGTTTTATGGGGCAACGTCGCGCGGGCCGTCTCAACAACAACGCCAGCTCGCGGCCTTGCCAAACATGAGAAGAAGACCTCGTGGGGGAAACGGGAGTATCAGATGAACAACTCGACAAAAATTCTATACAATCATCTCAAGGACTATCCGACGTCCACCGAAGGCTATCACGACGTCAGCATTCCAGCCGTCGCTGCAGCATTGCGCTTCGAGAACAAGTCGAAGAAAGAAAGCCGCGAGACTCCGCCGCGCACCGACGTGCAGGAAAAGTCTGGCCGCCGCTAACCGTAGCGATCGGCGTGGACGCTTCGCGGTGGTCCGTTTATCGGGATCGTTGTCCGTTGAATCCGCAACGAAGTCGAATCCGCAGCGGGCGCAGCGTCGTTAATCTCCTGCTCGCGTATGCGCGCGAGCAGGAGCAAACAAAACACACGAGACGAGCGACGGAGATCGGAAGTCCTGACTGCCTGTCGCTCATCAGGCGATTGGTTAGGTCATCGAACAATCGAAATCTGAAGTTCAGTGATTGGAAGCAGCAATTGCTTACCGCGTGCAACTCGTTGGCTGGCTAAACCGAACGTTGGACTCGCAATTTGGCGAGAAACCGGATATCCAAACGCGCGCAATGATCTTGCCATTGTCGGCTCGATCACACTTTCCCCCTCACCTAATATTTGGAGCCACAATGGCGCGACCGAAAAGCAAAGCACCACGCCTTTGGACAAAAGACGATATCCGGACGTTGAAGACGCTCGCCAAACAGAAGACGCCGATTGCAAAGATTGCGCGCGCGCTCAAGCGTACCGAAAGCGCGACGCGTCAGAAGGCTTACGCGATCGGCGTTTCATTGCGGTCGCGCGCTTAGAGCCCCTTCCGGCGCAGCATGCCCACGGACTTGATCCGGGAATGCGAACCGGTTCGCCGCAGAAAAAAGGTTAGATAGAGCTGATTCCGGCTCCGTTCGATCGGAATTCGCTCTATAGCGCGCCTATCCCGAAAGACCCGGATTTCGTTCTCACTCCTCTTCAGCAGGCGGATTTTCTGTGCGGACCGGCTCCGGGTCTGCCGGAAAAATGCTTGGGAGATTCCCGCACCGGCCGAACGCTGCGCGCACTTTACGCAGTGGCGCTGCTGGCGCGAAGCTCCGTCGCCTGAACCCACCAGCGCGGTTGCGCGCACGCGAGTCGCTGCGCCGCCGCCGCTGCGGCTTCCGGCGAGACGAACAATCCGAAGCAGGTCGTGCCTGAGCCGGACATGCGCGCGAACCGGCATCCTGGCTGCGCGCGCAGCATCGCAAGCAGATCCGCAATCGCGGGCGCGAGTTTTATCGCGGGCGCCTCCAGGTCGTTGGGGTGCTCGGCGAGGAAGGTTACAAGCGCATCAGCCTCGCCCGGGATCACCCCGTCTGCGCAGGGCTCGCCCCGCTGTTCGCCCGCCGCGAGGCCGAGGGCGGCAAACACCGCCTTGGTCGCAAGCGGAAAGCCCGGTCCCACCAGCACGGCCGGCAAGACCGGCAACGCAACCGGGGCGGACAGGACTTCGCCGACGCCGCGCATGGTGCGCGGCTTCAGCTCGAGGCAGACGGGCACGTCGGCGCCGGACGCCAATGCCGCCGCCGCCAGGCGCGGATCGTCGAGCGCAAGCGCGTTCGCACGGGCGACCAGGCGCAGCACCGCCGCGGCGTCGGACGAGCCGCCGCCCAACCCTCCGCCCGCCGGCAATCGCTTGACAAGATCGAACGCGCCGAGCCGCAAACCGGCGACGCGCGCTGTAAGCTCGCGCACGGCCTTGAGCACCAGATTGTCGGCGACGGGGCCCGCCTGACCGGCGGTCGGTCCGCTCACCGAGAGCGCGAGCGGCGCGTCAAGGCGCAGCGTTACTGTGTCGGCCAGCGCGGCGAACGCGACCAGGCTTTCCAGATCGTGATAGCCGTCCGCACGTTTGCGAAGGACGCGCAGCGTCAGATTTATCTTGGCCGGCGCGATGTCGCTCAGAACGTCGACCGCGGCCGCCACGGGCGTATCCGTCATCAGTTTCCGTCACCGTCCCGCTTCGCGTCCGGCCCTCTCCCGGCCCCGATCACTTACCGCAGTTCGCGGCAAACTGCGAACCGGTCGCCGGCACAAAATGCGACCCAGATAATTGGCGTGAAGTCCCACGCTGATTGAAACCGAATGCGCTCACGCGACGCACGCCGCCGGCAGGAACGGCCATCATGGGAAGCAAGCTCAGGGGTGCTGCCGCGCCACGGCGCTTCGAGCATGCACAGCGCGGCTCGCGCGGCTCAACCGCCGTCGCCTGACGGTTTCTGCTTTTCGGTATTGGCGGTGGACGTGCCGGCGTCCTCGGGCATCCCGTCCTTGAGCTTCGCTTCGATTTTCGCGAGCTCTTCCGGATCGGGCTTGAGGTCGCGCGCATGGGACCACTGGAATGTGGCTTCCAGCTTTCGCCCGACCTTCCAATACACGTCGCCGAGGTGATCGTTGATGGTGGGGTCCATCGGCTTCAGTTCGACCGCCCGCTCCAGATTCTTGACGGCCTCGTCGTGTTTGCCGATGCGGTAGTAGGCCCAGCCGAGCGAGTCGACGATGTAACCGTCGTCGGGACGCTGGTCGACGGCGCGCCGGATCAGGCGCATGCCCTCGTCGAGATTCACGCCCTGATCGATCCAGGAATAGCCGAGATAGTTGAGCACGTGCGGCTGCTCGGGATAGAGCTCGAGCGCCTTCTTGAGGTCGCCTTCCGCCTTCGCCCATTGTTTGGAGCGCTCGTAGCAGATGCCGCGGAAATAGAACACGGTCCAAGTGGGCTTGGTCGGGTTCGGGATGAGATCGATCGCCTTGGTGTAGGCGTCGGCGCACTCGGCATAGTGCTTGCGGTCGCGCAGGATGTTGCCGAGCGCGAGGATGGCTTCCAGATCGTCGGGGTGGTTCGCGATCAGCTTGTCGAGTTGCTGGCGGGCTTCGTCGGTTCGCTCGAGCGAATCGAGGTTGAGCGCCATCTGGATGTCGGCGTTCCGCCGCAGCGCCGAATTCGCGGGCACGCGCGAATAAACGTTGATGGCGAGCTCCGGCTTCTTCATCGCTTCGTAGAGATCGGCGAGCGATAAGAGCGCGAGCGGGTGATCCGGATCGAGATAGAGCCCGAGCTGGAGATAGGCGAGGCCGCGGTTGGCGAGGCTCAACTCCTCCTCGCGGCGCGCCAGCGCCGCGCCGAGGCCGTACAGCGCTTCCGCTGCGCCGGCGCTCGCGCCGTCGACGAGCCGCGGCAGCGGTTCGCCTTTGCGCAGCTTTTCCATCGATTCGATGACCAGCGGATGGCGCGGCAGCGATGCGTCGAATGTTTGAAGGATGTTGAGCGCTTCGTCGCTGCGGCCGTTGCGCGACAGCCACGACGCGTAGGCCTGCACGACGCGCAGCGCCGAAGGGTCGAGCTTGTAGGCATGCTCGAGCCGCTTTCCCGCGTCCTTCTTGTTTCCAGAAAGGTCGAGGATGAGCCCGGTGTGCAGATCCTTGAAGATCGAATACCATTCCGGCCCATTGAGCTTGT
>JAEULX010000236.1 GCA_016793685.1 Bradyrhizobiaceae bacterium | reverse complement strand
CCTCGTCGACTTCTGCCGCTCGGCCGCCCCGCTGCATGACCGCCGCGAATACGACGCCGTCGTCGCCTCCGGCGAGCAGGTGACGTCCGGCCTGCTGGCGATCGCGCTGCAGGACATGGGCGTTCCGGCGCGCTCCTGGCAAGGCTGGCAGCTGCCGGTCAAGACGAGCGACGCGCACGGTTCGGCGCGCATTCTCGACATCGACGCCGCGCCCCTGATCCGCGGCTTTGCGGCCAAAGAAGTCGCAGTGATCGCCGGTTTCCAGGGCATCCATGCGGACAGCGGGCGCATCACCACGCTTGGACGGGGCGGATCGGACACCTCCGCGGTCGCGATCGCGGCAGCGGTGCGCGCCGAGCGCTGCGATATCTATACGGATGTGGACGGGGTCTACACCACCGACCCGCGCGTGGTCCCCAAGGCGCGGCGGCTCGACAAGATCGCCTTCGAGGAGATGCTGGAAATGGCCTCCCTCGGGGCCAAAGTCATGCAGGTGCGCTCAATCGAGCTCGGAATGGTGCATAACGTGCGGATTTTCGTGCGTTCGAGCTTCGACAAGCCGGATGAGATCGATCCGCGGCGCACGCCTCCCGGCACCCTGATTTGCGACGAGAGCGAGATCATGGAACAAGAGGTCGTCACCGGCATCGCCTTTTCCAAGGACGAGGCGCAAATCTCCATCCGCAGCGTGGAGGACAAGCCGGGGATCGCGGCGGCGATCTTCGGGCCCTTGTCCGACGCCAACATCAACGTCGACATGATCGTGCAGAACGTATCCGCCGACGGCAGCACGACCGACCTGACGTTTACCGTCGCGGCCGCCGATTTCGAGCGCGCTCAGGCCACCATCGCCAAAGCACGGCCCGATATAGGCTATAAGCGGCTCGATAGCGCGAGCGAAGTGGCCAAAATCTCCGTGATCGGCATCGGCATGCGCAGCCATGCCGGGGTTGCAGCAAGAGCGTTTCGCGCGCTGGCCGATCGAGGGATCAATATTCGCGCGATCACCACGTCGGAAATCAAATTTTCCTTGCTGATCGACGCCGCCTTCACCGAGCTTGCGGTCCGCACCCTGCATTCGCTGTATGGTCTGGACAAGGGCTGAGCGTCGGACCGGACGCCGGAGCGGTTCGAAAGTGCGCTGCAGCATCGCCCTTTTGCTTGCCGCGCATGCATCCCATTGGCTATAGGCTGTGAGAATCGACGCGCGGTCCCGCCCGAGCGCGATTCCCCTTGAACCGAGCCGGCTGTCTCCGGCCAAGTGTTGCGGCCCGAAGGACCCTCGCGATGCGCGGTGCGCTGGGCGGTCCACGCGTGCTGTTGCGCCGTCTTCGCGAAGTCGTCGCGGAGCCGGCCAGCGCGCAGGAACGCCTCGACAAAATCGTTGTGCTGATCGCCGCGAACATGGTCGCGGAGGTCTGCTCGGTTTATGTCTTGCGCGTCGACGGCACGCTCGAGCTTTACGCCACTGAAGGGCTGAACCGCCAGGCGGTGCACATCACGGTGATGCGCTCCGACGAGGGGCTGGTCGGCCTGGTCGCAAGCGAGGCGGCCCCGATCAACCTCTCGGACGCCCAGGCGCACCCGGCCTTCTCCTACCGGCCGGAGACCGGCGAGGAAATCTACCATTCCTTCCTCGGCGTGCCGATCCTGCGGGCGGGCAATACGCTCGGCGTGCTGGTGGTGCAGAACCGCGCGCGGCGCACCTATTCCGAGGAGGAAGTCGAGGCGCTGCAGACGACGGCGATGGTGCTCGCCGAGATGATCGCCTCCGGCGAACTTCTGACGCTCGCCGAACCGGGCGCCGAACCGGCCGTGCGCCGGCCGGTGCACGTGACCGGCGCCGCGCTCACCGATTCGATCGCGCTCGGCCATGTCGTGCTGCACGAGCCGCGCGTGGTGATCACCAATTTCATCGCCGACGACGTGCAGAAGGAACTGCGCCGGCTGCGCTCCGCGGTGCAGACGCTGCGGGCCGAGCTCGACCTGATGCTGGAAAGCGGCGAGGTCGCCGAAGGCGGCGAGCATCGCGACGTGCTCGAAGCCTACCGCATGTTCGCTCACGACCGCGGCTGGGTGCACAAGCTCGAAGAAGCGGTGCTCACCGGCCTCACGGCGGAGGCGGCGGTCGAGCGCGTGCAGTCCGACACGCGCGCCCGCATGCTGCGCCAGACCGATCCCTATCTGCGCGAGCGGCTGCACGACTTCGACGATCTCGCCCACCGCCTGCAGCGGCAGCTGCTCGGCTACGACCACGCGCCGACGCGCGACAAGCTGCCCGAGCACGCGATCATCGTCGCGCGCTCGATGGGGCCGGCGGCGCTGCTCGATTACGACCGCAACCGGCTGCGCGGCCTCGTGCTGGAGGAGGGCGGCCCCAACTCGCACGTCACCATCGTCGCCCGCGCGCTGGGGATCGCCGCGGTCGGCGAAGTCCCGAACGCGACGGGTCTGGTCGATCCGGGCGACGCCATCATCGTCGACGGCGCCGCCGGCGACGTCCACATCCGGCCGTCGCCGGACATGGAGGGCGCTTACGTCGAGCGGGTGCGGCTGCGCGCACGGCGGCAGCTGCAATTCCTCAGCCTGCGCGACCGGCCTTGCGTCACCAAGGACGGCCAGCCGGTCGCGCTGATGATCAATGCCGGGCTGATGGTCGACCTGCCGCATGTGGCGGAGGCCGGCGCGGCCGGCGTCGGCCTGTTCCGCACCGAGTTGCAGTTCATGGTGGCCGCCCAGTTTCCGCGCACGAGCGAGCAGCTCGCGCTGTACCGGAGCGTGCTCGATGCGGCGGGCGGCAAGCCGGTGGTTTTTCGCACGCTCGACATTGGCGGCGACAAGGTGCTGCCCTATATGCGTAATCTGGAGGAGGAGAATCCGGCGCTCGGTTGGCGTGCGATCCGCCTCGGGCTCGACCGGCCGGGCCTCCTGCGCAGTCAGGTGCGCGCGATGCTGCGCGCGGCGGCGGGCCGCGAACTGCGCATCATGTTTCCGCTGGTGGCCGCGGTGCAGGAGTTCGACGAAGCGAAGTCGCTGGTCGAACGCGAGCTGACGCATCTGCGCCGGCACGGCCACAAGTTGCCCGACCGGGTCGAGATCGGCAGCATGGTGGAGGTGCCGTCGCTGCTCTACCAGCTCGATGAACTGCTCGAGCGCGTCGATTTTCTTTCGGTCGGGTCGAACGACCTGATCCAGTTTCTCTACGCCGCCGACCGCAGCAATACGCGCGTCGCCAACCGCTTCGATCAGCTCTCGATCCCGGTGCTGCGCGCGCTGAAACTGATCGCCGACAAGGCGCACGCGCACGGCAAGCCGCTGACGCTGTGCGGAGAGATCGCCTCCAAGCCGCTTGGCGCGCTGGCGCTGATCGGCATCGGGTATCGCGCGCTGTCGCTTCTGCCGTCGGCGGTGGGACCGGTGAAGGCGATGCTGCTCGAACTCGACGCCGCCAAGGCCGAGCGGCTGATCGTGCCGTTGATCAAGCGCCCGCATTCAGGCGCCTCGATCCGCGCCAAGCTGACGGCTTTTGCCGAATCCGAAGGTTTACCCCTGTAACGCCCGATGTTGCCGCAAACGAAACTCGACGCGCTGATCGCGCGACACGCCGCCGTGGAGGCGGATCTCTCGGGGAAGCTCGCGCCCGAGGCGTTCGTGCGCCTGTCGCGCGAACTCGCCGAGCTCGCGCCCATCATCGACAAGATCAAGCTGTATCGGGGCGCCGTCGCCGAAATCGCCGATCTCCAGTCGATCATCGACGACGCGACCGCCGACGCCGAAATGCGCGCCATTGCGCTCGACGAGAAAGCGGCGGTCGAAGAAAAGCGCGTCACGCTGGAAAACGACCTGCGGCTCGCGCTCATTCCCAAGGACGCGATGGACGAGCGCAACGTCATTCTCGAAATCCGCGCGGGCACCGGCGGGGACGAGGCGGCGCTGTTTGCCGGCGACCTGTTCCGCATGTATGAGCGCTTCGCCGCCAAACAGAATTGGAAGACGGAGATCATCTCCGCAAGCGACGGCACGATGGGCGGCTACAAGGAAGTCGTCGCCGAGATTCGCGGCCGCGGCGCTTTTGCGCGGCTGAAGTTCGAGTCCGGCGTGCACCGCGTCCAGCGGGTGCCCGACACCGAAGGCTCGGGGCGCATTCATACATCGACGGCGACCGTCGCCGTGCTGCCCGAGGTCGAGGATGTCGACATCGCGCTCGACGAGGCCGATTTGCGCATCGACACGATGCGCGCGGGCGGCGCCGGCGGGCAGCACGTCAACAAGACGGAATCCGCGGTGCGGGTGACGCACATTCCCTCGGGGATCGTCGTCGTGGTGCAGGACGAACGCTCCCAGCACCGCAACCGCGCCAAGGCGTTCAGCATCCTGCGCGCCAAGCTGTTCGACGCGGAGCGGCAGAAGCGCGACGCCGAACGCGCGGCGCAGCGGCGCGGACAGGTCGGCACCGGCGACCGTTCGGAGCGCATCCGCACGTATAACTTCCCGCAAGGACGGGTGAGCGATCACCGCATCAATCTGACCCTCTACAAGCTGCCGCAGGTGATGGAGGGCGAGGCGCTCGGCGAGTTCGTGGATGCGCTGGTGATGGAGCACAATGCGGAGCTGCTTGCGGCACAGGAACGATGAGCGCGCAGCGCCCAGCCGGTCGCGTCGCGTCGTGACGACGATCGCAGCGATGCGGCGCAGGCTCAGCGACGCGTTCCGCGCCGCAGAGCTCGACGCGCCCGGGCTCGATGCGCGGTTGCTGATCGGTCATGCGCTCGGGCTCGATCATGCCGGGCTTGCAAGCGGCGCGGAGCGCGCGCTTGTCCCGGCGGAAATCGAGCGCATCGAGGCGCTCGCCGCGCGGCGTCTCGCTCGCGAGCCGGTCGCGCGCATCCTCGGAACGAAGGAGTTCTGGGGGCTTGCGTTCGCGGTCACGCCATCGGTTCTTGTTCCGCGTCCGGAGAGCGAAACGCTCATCGAGGCGGCGCTTGCGGCGCTCGGTGCGAACGCTTCGCGCCGGCGCAGTTTGCGCATCGCCGATCTCGGCACCGGCTCGGGCGCGCTCCTGCTCGCGCTCTTGAGCGAGTTGCCGCATGCTTATGGCGTCGGCACCGATCGCGACATATCTGCTCTCATGACGGCGCGCGATAACGCCGGACGACTCGGTCTCGCCGCGCGCGCGCAATTTGTTGCGAGCGATTTCGGAACGGCGCTGGCCGGCGGCTTCGATCTGGTGATCGCCAATCCGCCGTATGTGCGCACCGAGGACATCGAACGTCTCGCACCTGAAGTGCGCGAGTTCGATCCGCGATGCGCGCTCGACGGCGGGCCTGACGGGCTTGCGTCCTATCGCGCGATCGCCGACGACAGCGTTCGCCTGTTGGCGCCGTCTGCGCCACTGGTAGTTGAAGTCGGCGCAGGGCAAGCGCGCGCCGTCGGCGAGTTGCTCCAATACGTTGGGCTTGCCGTCGAAACAGTTGCGAACGATCTGGCCGGAACGGCCCGCGCCGTGGTCGCGCGGAATCGCGTTTAATCGGTACTCGTCGGGCGATTTCCGCCTTCGCGAGAGCAAAAAAAGTGCTTGATTCTCCGAAAAGAGCGACT